>NZ_SDXQ01000019.1:0-42034 GCF_006964045.1 Arthrobacter sp. TS-15
AACTTGACGACCGCAAACCGTCTCTCACTTCGTAGCCGTTATGGCGCGACGCTCTATCACTCCTCTGAGAAGAGCGAGAGAGGGTTGCCGGGAAGGGCGTGGGATGTGAGAGACGGTTGGGTTCAAGCAGGTGGGATGTGAGAGAGGGTTACTTTTCGTCGGGGCCCAGGTCAGGCCCGACGGCGAAACTCACCTGGCGTGTGGCGCTTCCGTGGAGTTCCAGGATGGCGAGCTCGTTGGCACCTTCGCGGATCAGCGGACCGGGAACATAGAGCGTGCGCTGGGGCCCGCGGCTCCAGTACCGTCCGAGGTTGAAGCCATTGATGAAGGCGTTGCCCTTGGTCCAGCCGTCCAGGCGGAGGAAACGGTCGCCGGGGCCGTCGGCGTCGAAGGTCGCGAACGAAACAGATGGCCCAGCCACCCCGGCAGATGCGGAACCGCGGGGAAGAGTAACCGCTGCGGACCGGTAGGCCTCCAGCGAGTTCACATCAACAGCGCCCACTTCCCAGTCGATAATCTCCACACCGTTCAGCATCGCGGGACCGATCAAGCCCTTGGCCTCGCCGATCCGTTGGCCGTAGTTCACCCGGCCCTGGTCCTCCAGAAGAACCTGCAGACGGCCGCCGCCCGGGATGACAACAGCGCGTTCGCCCAAATCCCGGCTCAGGACGCCCACGGGCACGCCATCCAGGAAGAACTGTGCCCGGTCCCGTATTTCCGAGAAGGACAGCACTCCGCCGGAAGGCAGCGTGGCCTGGTAGAGGTAGAAGCCCCGGTAGGACCCGGTCACTTCCACCGGCGGTACCGGCCCGGGAACCGGCTGCGCGGCCACCGGAACGTCGAGCAAGGACACTGTGTGAGAGACCTTGAGCGAAGACTCCGGAACAGGCGTCCGGCGATGCGGCACCTCGGAAGGAACCGGGAAGTGCTTGGCAATGACGTCCCGGAACGCGAAGTACTTGGCCGTGGGTTGTCCGTCCTCGGAGAGCGGAGCGTCGTAATCGTACGAGGTGATGGTGGGCTCGTAAATACCCTTGTCGTTTGCCCCGTTGCTGAACCCGAAGTTGGTTCCGCCGTGGAACATGTAGATGTTCACCGAAGCCCCGGCGGTCAGCAGTGCATCCAGGTCGGCGGCGGAAGCAGCGGCGTCGGTGGTGTGGTGGTGGGTGCCCCAGTTGTCGAACCAGCCGTTCCAGAACTCTGCGCACATCAGAGGGCCGGTAGGCTGACGCTCCCGCAGGAACGCCAGCCGCTCATCCGCGCGTGATCCAAACGTTCCTGTCTTGTGGAGTTCGGGCAGTGAGCCGTCCTCGATCATGGTCCCGAATGGTTGGTCGCAGGTGAACAGCGGAACATCAACACCCAACCGTTTGGACAGGTCAACCAAGTGCTGCAGGTAGGCCTTGTCGCTGCCGTAAGCGCCGTACTCGTTCTCGATCTGGAACATGATCACGGGCCCGCCTTGGGTGATTTGCCGCGGCACCACAATCTCCAGCACGGACTCCATGTAGGAGGAGACGGCGGCGAGGTAGCCAGCTTCGCTGCTGCGCACTCCCACGCTGGGATCGGTGAAGAGCCAGGCAGGGAGTCCGCCGTTGTCCCATTCGGCGCAGATATACGGCCCGGGCCGCACGATGGCCTGCATCCCGGCGTCAGCCACCAGGTCCAGGAACCGGCTAAGATCCAGGCCGCCGTCGCACACAAAAGCGCCGGGAACGGGGGAATGCTCATTCCAGGGCACATAGGTTTCGATGGTGTTCAGACCCATCAGCCGGGCCTTCTCAATCCGGTCCGCCCACTGGTCCGGATGGACCCGGAAGTAGTGGATGGCTCCGGAGAGGATGCGGAAGGGCTGATCGTTCAGGAGGAAATCCTGGCGGCCGATTGCGAAGGTCTGCAACTAAAAATCCTAAAAATCAGGCCGAACGGAGAACGGCATGGAAAGCGAACGACGCATTGCTCCAGATCACGAACAGCAGCGGCGCCGGTGCCAGGGCAACGCCGAGAACGGGCTGCAGCACGGCAGCGGACACGATGATTCCCAGCAGGATCAGCATGGCGGCGCTGAGGTACCAGCGCTGCACCACCAGATACAGCGAGGCCTTCAGCACGCTCTTGAGCTTCGCATCGGGCAACAGCACGACGCCGGCAATCGCCGTGACGGTGAGGCTCACCGTCACGGCGGCTGCTACGACGATCAGAGGCACCAAAACTGCGGCGCCGGGGATGGCCTGGTTCTGGACGACGGCCAGGTCCACGCCGAGGAACATCAGGAGGCCCACCGCCCCGACGCCCAACAGCGCGGCCTTGCCGAAACTGCGTTTGTATCCCCGAAGGAAAGCGGCAACCGGCTTGACCGCACCGCCGTCGTCGTTCAAGGCCTTGAAGGCGGCGAAGATGCCGGCGAGCGACGGTGCGACGGTGACGGAGAGAGCCAGGAAGAAGGGCCAGGCCGCCGCCGGATCTGCAACCAGTGACAAGGAAAGTACCAACGGGGCATTGGCCACCGCCATCAGCACATTCCCGGCAAGGAAGGTGTAGATGAAACCGAAGATGCTGCCAAAAGCCTCGAACCCCGGGCTGGGGATTCGTCCTGCCAGGCCGCGCCGTTTTGTTCCACCCACAACACTCATCCTTTCATCCCGCTGGTGGCGATGCCCTGGATGAAGTAGCGCTGCCCGATCAGGAAGATGATGAGGATGGGGATTACGGAGATCACCGAGCCGGTCATGATCATGGCGTATTCGGCGTCGAACTGGCCCACGAAGGACCGCAGGCCCAACTGGACGGTCCAGAGACGGTTGGACGTGAGGTAGATGAACGGACCCATGTAATCGTTCCATGTGTTCACGAACGTCAGCAGCGCCAGGCTGGCCAGGGCCGGCTTGGACAGGGGCAGGATCACCCGCGCCCAGATGCCATACTCGCTCAGGCCATCGATCCGGGCGGCCTCGCAGAGCTCATCCGGGATGGTCATGTAGTACTGGCGCATCAGGAACACGCCGAACGCACCGAACGCCTGCAGGAGGATCAAGGCGTTGAAGCTGTTGGTGAGGCCCAGGTTCTGCATCATGATGTACTGCGGCACCATGTAGGCCTGCCACGGAACGGCAATGGTGCCGATGTAGGCGAGGAACAGGACATCACGGCCCGGGAATCGGACCTTGGAGAAACCATAGGCAGCCAACGAGCCCGTCAGGACCTGCAGACAGGTGATGATCACTGCCAGGTAGAGCGAGTTCTGCAGGTAGCCCATCATGGGGATACGGGTCCAGATGTCCGTGTAGTTGCTCCACACGAACTCCTGCGGAATCCATTGGATGGGAACGGTCAGGACCTGGTTGTTTTCCTTCAGCGAGGAGGACAGCATCCAGATGAACGGCACCATGAGTGCCACCACCAGGACCACCAGGACACCGTAAATAATGACGTTCGCGGTGCGCTTCTTTTGCTCCCGCGGGGACCGCTTGCGGTCAGTACGACGGCGGTCTTCCGCAGTGGGTGCGCCGTTCGGCAGCGGCGATGCGTCTGTCACATGAGTGGCTTTGAGGTCTTCGGCCATGTTGGTCATCAGCGTTCCCTCCGCTGTTGGATCTTGAACTGCAGGACGGTAACCGTCAGCACGATGATGAACAGGACCAGTGAAATGGCCGAGGAGTAGCCGAACTTACCTTCGCCGATGCCCTCCTGGTAGATCAGCTGGGACAGCACCGTGGTGGAGCGGCCCGGGCCACCGTTGGTCATGACCACAATGAGGTCGAACACCTTGAAGCTGGAGACCGTCAGCATGACCACCACAAAGAACGTGGTGGGACGCAGGGACGGAATGGTGACGTTCCAGAAACGCTGCCAAGCGCTGGCACCGTCAACCTCGGCAGCTTCGTACAGTTCGGTGGGGATCGCCTGCAGGCCGGCCAAGTACAGCACCATGTAGTAGCCCATATCCCGCCACACACTGGTGATGATCACAGCCGGCATGGCCCAGTCCGAACTGGAGGTCCATCCGGGAGGGTTGGCGATTCCTATGGCACCGAGGAACTGGTTGATGGGGCCGCTGTCCGGGCTGAACAACATGTTCCAGACCACGGCCACTGCCACCAGCGAGGTGATGTACGGGAAGAAGATGGCAACCCGGAAGAAGCCGATGCCCTTGAGCTTACGGTTCAGCAGCATGGCCAGTAGCAGTGCCAGGGCCATGGTCAGCGGGACGTGCCCCAAGGCGTAAACAACAGTGTTTCGCAGCGCGATCCAGAAGGAGTCGGAAGCGAACATGCGCTCAAAGTTGGCCAGGCCAATCCATTTTGGAGCGCTGAACGAGGTCCATTCCATGAAGGAGAGCGCGAATGCGGCCACGACTGGAATGAGGGTGAAGGCCAGGAAGCCAAGGAAGTTCGGAAGGATGAACGTCCAGCCGATCAGCGTGTTACGCCGGGCTTGCTTCCTGTTGCCGCGGCTCTGCACGGGGGCAGGTGCCTGGGTGATTGTTTCTGTAGTCATGATGACCGCTCCCGGGGCGGGGGCGTTCCTCCATTTCAGGATCCGGAGAGTTCAGATCCGGTGCCGGTGCTGCGCCTGACGGACGCAGCACCAGGACCGGGGGAGTGTTACTGGGAGCTACTTGCCCAGAACTTCGCTCGTGACGCGCTTGCCCATCTCGGCGATGCCATCAGTGACGGAGCGCTCGCCCACCATGATCAGATCATGTTCCTGGTTGAGGATCTTGTCCGTGGCGGCCGACTTGTCGCTGACAGGCATTTCCAGCTCGGTGGTGTCCGGCGTGAAGGCCTTCTTGGACAGCTCATCCGTGGGCATGCCATCGAGCTTGAAGTACTCAGCGGTGATGGAGTCGTTCTGCAGCGCCGGAACTACGCCGATCTTTGAGATCGCCTTGGCGCCTTCTTCGCCTGCTGCCCACTCGATGAACTTCTTGGCTTCATCGGAGTGCGTGGCGTTCTTGTTCACGGCGAAGGCCGTGGGCGAACCGAACGTGGTGACCTTGCCGTCGTCGTTCTTCTGCGGCATGGGAGCCAAGCCCCAGTTGACGTTGGTCTTGCCGTCCTTCTTGGCCTGCAGGATGCCGGCGATGTACCAGGTACCCATGGGCATCATGGCTGCCTGGCCTGACTCGAACATGGTGCGGTAGCTGGTCTTCTGGCTCTTGGCGGTGCCGAAGTCCAAGGTGGCGCCGGACTTCTGCAGGTCCAGAGCGGTGTTGTACTGGTCCTGCATGAAGCCGTAGTCGCCGCTGTTCTGGTCAGCGCCGTTCTGTGCTGCCGCGATGGCCTGGACCACCGAACGCCAGATGTGGTGGTAGGTGCCGTAGGTCTTCTTGCCGCCAGCCTCGGTGGAGAGCTTCTTGGCGATCTCCGTGTACTTCTCCCATGTCAGATCCTTGGGATCTTCAATTCCGGCAGCCTTGAACAGATCCTTGTTGTAGTACAGGAGCCAGAAGTCCTGGCGGTAGGGAGCTGCGTAGTACTTTCCGTCAATGTTGAAGGCATCCGTGCCGGCCAGGTTGTCCTTGCCCAGCTTGTCCACCACGCTGTTGATCTCCTGAAGCTGGCCGTTGTTGGCGTAGCGGGAGTAGTCAATGACGTTCTTCATGGTGAGGACGTCAGTGGTGTCGCCGCCGGCAAGCATGGTGGTGACTTTCTGGGGGTAGTCATCGGCCAGGATGTCCACGGGTTCAATGTCAACGTTGGGGTTGGCGGCCTCGTAGCTGTCAAAGAGGGCCTTGAACTCCGGGGTGCCCTCGTAGTTCCACACCGAGACGGTCAGCCGGGTCTTGCCTTCGGCCGCCTGCGGTTCGGCGGGACCGGCAGCGCCGGCACAGCCGGTGAGTCCGAGCCCTGCAGTCACCGCAAGGGCGATTGCGGCGAGGGTTGTGCGCTTCATTGCGTTCTCCTTTAGTACTGGTTCTTAAGTTTGCCGTAGGTGCGGCTTTGTTTTAGTGCCGAGGTGTTCTTGAGGAAGCTAGGCGCTGAGGCCGAGGTCCGCGTGGACCACTTGGGCCAGGAGGTCCTTGCCGGCGAGGTACCGTTCAAGGTCATCCAGTGCGGCATCGGACATCCGCCTGGTTTCGGTCCCAAGCGAACCTGCGATGTGCGGGGTGAGGATCACGTTGGGGAGACTGTACAGGGTGGAATTTGCGGGCAGTGGCTCGGGTTCCGTGACATCCAACAGGGCGGTGATACGTCCGGTGGCGCATTCTTTCTCGAGGGCTTCAGTGTCAACGAGCGAACCGCGGGCGGTGTTGATAAGCGTCGCATGGTCCTTCATGGACTGCAGCTCCGCGGTGCTGATCATGTTGCGGGTTTCCGGAAGTGCGGGCGCATGAATGGTGACGACATCGGACACCGGCAGGAGTTCCTGAAGGCTGACCAGCGTGCCGCCTGCTGCCGCAACTTCAAGCGGATCTGCATAAGGATCGCTCACCAGGCAGGTGACGTCCTGGAGCTGCTGGACAAGCTGGACTACCCGGCGGCCAATACGGGAGAACCCGATGACGCCGATGACCCGGCCGATGTTCCCCAGCTCCCCGCGGTCGCCGATGTAGCTCCAGTCGTCCCGGTACATGCGGGCGTCGTTGGCCAACACATGGGCC
Source organism: Arthrobacter sp. TS-15 (assembly GCF_006964045.1). Lineage (NCBI taxonomy): Bacteria > Bacillati > Actinomycetota > Actinomycetes > Micrococcales > Micrococcaceae > Arthrobacter > Arthrobacter sp. TS-15. Next base: position 6,605 of record NZ_SDXQ01000019.1, read on the forward strand.
TTCTTGCCGGCCAGGACTATTGAAGCGAACGTGAACTCGGCTACGGGGATTGCATTGGCGTCGGCACCGTTGGTGACGGTGATGCCACGATCCCAGAGTTCCTCGCTGACGAAGCTGCGCACTGTTCCTGCACAGTGGAAAACTGCCCGGAGTTTGGGCATGCGCTCCAAACGCTCGGCGTTGAGCTGCGGAACTCCCCAGCTGGTGAGGAGAATTTCCACCTCTTCCAAACGGCCCGTCAGCTCCGGGGCGTCCAAGGAATCCGTCCACGGCTGATCACCGAGATCCACCATTCCCGCCAGCCGCTCCAGTCGCGTGGAATCGAACTGATCAGCAAAGGTTCCGCTATTCATGACCAGCAGTGCCTGGGGCTTGAGCGACATTGAGGGGATCCTCCTTTCGAAACTAACAGCGGTCTGTTCGACCGTGATTTATGTGTTGCATCACATCTAATAATCAGTACATACTCATAAACAAGACAGTTCATTCAACTCAATCGAGCTTGATCTAAAACGTTCAAACTCGAACAAATGGGAGAGAATTCCTATGGCAACCGGCACCGCCGCCGTTCAAGCGCCACCCCTCCTGAGTGCATGGGGTTCCAGTGCCAATGCCTCCGCCTTGATGGAGTCACTCCGCGGCGCCCGTGATCGCCTTACCGTTCGTCCAGCGTCCGACGGCGGATGGCAGCTCGCTGCTGACAACTCCCTGTCCGAGCTCCGCACCCAAGCGGATGCCGAGAAGGGTAGCCCATGGCCGCAACCGCTGGTCTCGCACTACGCCCGCTACTTCCGCGATGGAAACCGCACTGCCTATGAGGGGCTTGTGGCGAGCCGACAGCAGCGGCTCACACGCGCCGTCGTGATGGCCTTGGTCGATGACGGACCCGGCGGCGACTGGCTCGACGAAGTGATCGACGGCGCCTACCTCCTCTGCGAACAGAGCTCATGGAGCTGGGCTGCCCACGATGACGTGTTTACGCGCAACGGCGACGTTGTTCCGGACCGTTCCCGCCCGTACCTGGACCTGGGTGCAGGGGAAGTGGTGGCGCAGCTGGCGTGGCTTGACCATGTCCTGGGTGCTCAGCTTGATGAACGGGCACCCGGGTTGCGGAAACGTCTTCGCGAGGAGGCTAACGAGCGAGTCATACGCCCGTTTCTGGACCGGCTCGACTGGCACTGGCTTGGGTTGAACGGCGATGTCCACAACTGGAACCCGTGGATCCACTCGAACATCGTCGTGGCAGCGCTGGTGCTGGTGGACGATCCGCAGTTGCAGGCGAGGGTCGTTGCCCGCTGCATCGAGGGGTTGGATCGCTTCCTCGCCTCCATCCCGGCAGACGGCGCCATAGACGAAGGGTTCGCCTACTGGTGGAACGGTGCAGGCCGTGCACTTGAGGGCCTTGCAGTGTTGGAGGAGGCCAGCAACGGTGTCCTGAACCCGGACCTGCCCGTGATCAGTGCACTGGTTGCTTTCCCGCACCGGATGCACTTGGGACACCGCTGGTTCCTTAACGTCGCCGACGGACCTGCCCGGGCACACGATGGGCTCCCGTGGGGGATGCTGCACCGTTGGGCTGTGAGGCTTGGGGATTCCGAGGCCGCCGCGCATGCCGCAACCTTTGCCGCCGTCGAGCCTGAACCTCAAGCAGCCGCCGGCCTGGGCCGCGTCCTCACCCAACTAAGTAGCAGCACAGCGCGTTTTGAGCCCCCAAAACGCGCTCAGCTGCGACCTGGCTGGGGGACGTACCTGCCGTCAGTCCAGATCATGGTGGCGCGGCAAACCCCGGGCTCCTCCGCCGGGCTGACCCTCGCGGCCAAGGGCGGGCACAACGGCGAACACCACAACCACCGGGATGTTGGCTCCGTGGTGGTCGCCGTGGACGGCGTGCCCTTGTTGGTGGACGCCGGCCAGCCCACGTACACCGCCCAAACGTTCGGACCTGATCGGTATCAGATTCGGGCCATGCAGAGCGCCTGGCATTGCGTGCCCGCGCCGTTCGGGCTGGAGCAGGGGACAGGGCCCTCGTTTGCGGCAACCGTTGTGCAGGAGCCCACCCCGGAGGAACCGACCCTCGCCCTTGGTCTCGGAGCTGCTTACGGCCTGGAACACGCCGAACAGTGGATTCGCACCTCGCTGATGAACCGCGAGTTGGGCAACGTGGTCATTGATGACCGCTGGAACCTCGCAGCGACTCCGCCCGAAGGAACGCCCGACGTCGACATCACCTATCTGGTTGCCGGCGCCGTCCGCGTTGGTACAGACGCGACCGCGACCATCACCTCTGTCGGAATTCCGACAGTCAGTAGCCCCGTGGGATTGCGCTTGCGATGGAAGCCGGCCACCGCCGTCGTACTGGTGGATGAATGGCTCCTGGACGATCCGCTCCTCAGCGATATCTGGGGCGCAAAACTGACCCGGCTCCGTTTTCGCATGCCGGCCGAAAACCGCGCTTCCGGCGCATTCACCCTCACCGTGGAGGCAACATCTTGAGTTCCGAACAGACCCCCGAAGTGGGCGGAAAGTCGCTTTTTTCGCTGCAACGTCGTGAGCGGCTCATGGAGGAGCTGCGTGCCCACGGGGCCATCACAGTGCGCGACATCGCCGCGAAGCTGGGCGTCAGCGAGCTGACCATCCGGCGCGACGTGAACACGCTCGCCGACGAAGGCCTGGTGTCACGTGTTCACGGCGGTGCCACGCTGCCCAGCCCGTTGGATCGATCGGCGGCCGTGGGGCGGCCATCGGCGCACAGTTACTCCATTGGCATGGTGGTCCCGTCATTGGACTACTACTGGCCGCAGGTGATTTCGGGGGCACGCGGGGAGGCCGAGGTGCAAAATCTCCGTATCCTGGTGCGCGGCTCGGCTTACGATGCCGCAGATAACCGCCGCCAGGTCCAGGCGCTCCTTGATACGCAGAACATTGACGGCTTGATCGTGGCCCCGGATATGGGTGGTGAACATGGCAAGGAGCTGCTCCGCTGGCTGAACGCCCTGCCCATCCCGGTGATCATGGCTGAGCGTCGGGCGCCATCGGAGATTCCCTCACACCGCCTCGAGTGGGTCGCGACGGATCACTCCTTCGGTGCGGGCATGGCCGTGCGGCACCTGTGGCAGGAGGGGCACCGGATGATCGGCTGCCTCACTGATTCCACGAGCCCCACCAGTCCTCACGTGGTCCGCGGGTGGAAGCAGGCCTTGGCTGCCCTGAAGATTCCGCTGGAAAAGTCCATCCATGAGGACTCGGCCAAGCTGGACAACGGTGACCGGGCCAAGCACTTTGATCGGGTCTTGGAGCTCTGCCGATCCACGGGAACAACGGCCATGCTGGTGCACTCGGATACCCAGGCCGTGGCGTTCGTGCAGCACTGCGTGGACCGCGGCGTGGATGTGCCCGGCAGCATGGCGATCGTGGGATACGACGACGAAGTTGCCTACCTTGCCGAGCCCGCGATCTCCGCGGTTCGGCCACCCAAGAGCTACGTGGGCAAGGTGGCTGTGCAGTTGATGGCCGCACGCCTGGCCGAAGGAAGGATGCGCCCTGTGCACCGGATCGACCTGAACCCTGAGTTGATAGTCCGCGATTCGTCATTGGGGGCGCCGCGGGGGCTCGCCGGAGTTGTGCTGGAGGATTCGCTCTGATGCTTTTGCCCCCTCTTGACCACAAGCTTTCCCCTCTCACCGGCCTGACCCGCGAGCACTGGTGCGCGTATGCGGATTACCTCCTCCGTTCCGCCCACCGTTTTGGGACCGAGGACCACGCCAATATCCACCTTCCCGGGGCCAACAGCCGGTACGGCCCACGGAGTGATTCGTTGGAAGCCTTCGCCCGGACGTTCCTTTTGGCCTCGTTCCGGATTGCCGGGGACCCGGGCAACACGGGCTGGATCGCCGAGTGGTATGCCTCCGGCCTCGACGCCGGGACCAACCCAGCGAACCCTGACCGCTGGCCGACGCCAGGTGAGCTGGGGCAGGCGAAGGTTGAGGCGGCGTCGTTGGCTGTTGGCCTGGCGTTGACCCGCGATGTGCTGTGGGACAAGCTGCCGGAGCGCGTCCAGGAGCAGCTCATTGCCTGGTTCGAGACGGTGATCGGCGAGGAGTACCCGCCCATCAACTGGGTGTGGTTCCAAATTGTGGTGGAGACGTTCCTGGCTTCGGTTGGTGGCCGGTATTCCGACGAGGACATCGATGCCGGGCTCGCCATCCACGATTCGCTGTACCGGGGCGGTGGCTGGTTCGCGGACGGGCCAGAGCGTGCCTACGACCATTACGTCGGCTGGGCGTTCCAGGTGTATCCGCAGCTCTGGGCGCTGATGGCGCCTTCTGATCCCCGGGTTACCGCGCGGAAAACGCTCGACGGCGATCGGCTGGCTGACTTCCTGGACGACGCCGCGTTCCTCGTCGGCGCGAACGGAGCTCCGCTGATCCAAGGCCGGAGCTTGATCTACCGGTTCGCGGCCGCGGCACCATTCTGGGTGGGGGAGTTGTCCGGGCACACGCGTTTGGCGCCTGGTCTTTCCCGGCGCGCGGCGTCCGGGATGCTCCACTACTTTGCCCGGCATGGATCGATCACCGAGGACGGGCTCCTGTCCATTGGTTGGCACGGAGAATTTGCAGGCATGAAGCAGGCCTACTCCGGATTTGGCTCGCCGTATTGGGCAGCGAAGGGGATGCTCGGATTGGCAATGCCCGCCGATCACCGGGTGTGGACTTCCGTTGAAGAGCCCTTGCCCGTTGAAGTTGCCGACACTCAGCGGCTGATCGCGGCTCCGGGCTGGCAGGTTGATGGAACTCGTGCCGACGGTGTGGTCCGGATCCGGAACCATGCCACGGATCACGCTGTTGTTGGAGCCGTGGTGGCTGATTCGCCCCTCTACGCACGGCTTGGCTATTCGACGCACACGTTCCCTGACTTGGTACCGGAGTCCGTGGACAATGCGGTGGCGTTTGTTGATTCCTCTGGCCGGCTGACGCATCGGACGGGTTTTGAGCACCTCGGCTCGTTCTCCGAGGACGGCTTCCAGGTGGGGGCGTCCCGGTTCACGGCTCATTGGATTGAACCCGATCCCGACGCCGGCCCGGATCACGGCAGCGGCGTCGCCGGCACTGCGACTCCTGGGCCGTCGGTGACGGTGGTTTCGGTGACGCGCGGGGCCGTTGAGCTTCGCCTGGTACGTGTTTCCGGTGCTGGGGATTCGGGTGGCTCCCTCCGGATAGGCGGCTGGCCGGTGGATGTTGCTTCGTCCGTGGTCAGCTCGGTGCTTCCCGTTCCGGGATACGGGGTGGGCCTGGACTCGTCAGGCACGTTCGTCCGCCCCGGCACCCACCCCATGGGCTCGGAACTCACTATTCCATGGGTATGCACGGCGGGCACCGCGCACGACGGCGACTACGCCGCCGTCGTGATCCTCGCCGGCGAAGGAGGTGCTTCGCCGGATGCAGGTGTTACGTATGCCGATGGACTCTTCGAATTCCCGGACGGCACGCGCCTCGCCGGTGATCTGCTTGCCCGATTCGATGCCTAGCTGCCGAACGTGCCGTGCGCACGGCACAGTGCGCAGGGAGCCCTCGAATTGGGTTCCTCCCGGGCTGCAGTAGGCTCGCGGGATGACGGATTCCGACACCAAAGCACGGCTTCTCGCAGCCTACGATCAACAACTGCGCACCGATGCCGAGACTCCGAGTGCCCTAGCGGTCAAAGAACTTGGCCCGCTCCGCTTGGTGAAGTTCCTGGGCGGCCGTGGTTTCATCACCTACCAGGACCTGGCCGGCGCGGATGAGCAGGGTATCCGCGGCCTTGTGGAAGCGGCGGTTTCCCACTTCGAGGGCCAGCCGGCCATCACCAAGGTCGAGTGGAAGACCCGCGGGCATGACCACGCACCCGGCCTCCACGAAGCCCTCATCGCCAACGGCTTCACGGAGGATGACCCGGAATCCATCATGATCGGCGAGGCCCGGGCTTTGAGCACAGCTGTGGCACTTCCCCACGGTGTGGCCCTCCGGGAGGTGACGGATGAAGCCGACGTTCGGGCCATGAGCGCCATGCAGGACGAGGTCTTCGGCGAGCCGGTCTCAGACGAGATGGCGGATGCCCTGCTGCACCGGCTCTCGCTGGATGACGGGATGCAGTTGTGGGTGGCGGAGGCTGACGATCAGATCGTCAGCGCAGGACGCTTGGAGCCAGTGCCCGGCACAGCCTTCGCCGGGATCTGGGGTGGTGCCACCAGAGCAGAGTGGCGCGGCAAGGGGATCTACCGGGCATTGACGGCCCGCCGCGCGCAGGCCGCACTGGAGATGGAAAAGACCCTCATCCACAGCGACTCCACGGAATTCTCTCGACCAATCCTCGAGCGTTCGGGACTGCTCAAGGTCTCGACGACGACGCCGTACCGCTGGGCGCGGAGCTGAAAGCTTAGACGGCTTTGGCGGCCAACCGCCTGTTCAGTCGATCTACCTCATCCAAGACTTCCATCGCTGCCCAAGCGCGATTCCGCTGCGATTGCGAGACGAGGGACAGTACACCGGCTTCGGTCATTCGGTTCAGGGTTTTGTATATGGACGTTTCCTCAACACCAGCGATGTATGCTGCCCGGTGCGCTTCGAAAACGGGCTGTTCCAGCAGCCAAGGGATGAGCTTTGCTTCCGCAGAGTTTTTCCTGGGGCGGAGCAAGTCGGTCCACAATGCCGGGAGCTCATCGAGAGCCGCGACCGATTCACTGGCGGCTTGGGAAGCACGCATCGCTGACTTTGCCAGATAGAGGACGAATGGATCCACGTCACCGTTGCGGTAATTGTTTAGTAAGGAAAAGTAGGTCTCCACGTCCGCTACCATCGCAGAGGCTATGGGAGTGACCGTGTTCTTGGTCAGTCTTCTACGACGTGAAATTGAACCGATCAGAGCACGTCCTATGCGGCCATTACCGTCGGTAAAAGGGTGGATGGACTCGAAGTGGGCATGGGCAATGGCCGCCTGCGCCACGATGGGGATGTCCTTCCGGGCACAGAATGCCATGAGGTCGTCCATGAGTTCGGGTACCAGCGCCGGGGGAGGGGGAACGTGGATGGCTCCTCGAGGTGAATAGTCACTTCCGCCGATCCAATTTTGCACATCCCGGAATGAACCAGCGTTGTGCCCGTCCATTGGGTCATCTTTCATCAGGGCCTTGTGGGCCTTAAGCAGAGCCTCCACACGGACCTCGCCAGTGTCCCCCGCATCGCTGATCATGCTCTGCACGGCCTCCGCTGCTGCGACCATGGATCTCGCTTGATCGGTGGCCTTCAGCCCGATCATGGCACGGGCGTAGTCGTTTCGATTGGCGTCGACGTGTTCGATCTTTGAAGAGGAGACCGCTTCGCTTCGCAGCAGAAAGCCGCTGATGGCAGCCATGCGAGAATCCGCCGACACGTCCAACGATGCGACGGCAACAGCGGCCTCTTCGAGTGCCACGATCGTTTCCCGGCTGGGTTCGAACCAAAGCCCCGCAATTTTGGGGGGAAGTGAAACTTCGACTTCGGTGAACAAGCGGTCCTCCCGTGGGGGACGACCTGACGATTTCCAGGGCATGACCTTGTTTCCATGCGCCGGCCAAGCTGCCAAGAGGTGCTCCAAAGCCTAGTAGGGTGTCCTTTACTGTTATTTTAGCCTTTAAATAACAGTAAAGGACACGTAGCTGTTCATTTGCCCGTCTGCATCCCACTTGTGTGAAGGCACAGTGAGGCCCCTCAGGATCAGAATCCCAAGGGGCCTCACTAGCTCAGAATTTTCTTATTTCCCTGCCGCGAAGCTGCTCACGCACTGCCCCTGATTGGCGAACACGGGCTGAGGGCTCGTCTTCCAGCCGTCGCTCTTGCACGCGTCCTTCCCCGTGGAGACCGTCACGCGGTAGACCTTCGTGGTGCCGTCCGGCGCCGTCACGGTGACTACCGCCGTCGGGTTCTCAGCGGTGGGCTGCTGGACCGTCACCTTGGCGTTCGTGTCCAGCGGGTAGCCGACGACGGCGGGAGTCGCCGTCGCGGTCAGTGCCCGGTAGTCGGTGGTCGCCGGGGCGAAGCCGACAACCGAGGATTGGTTGACGAGGAGCCTGCCAAGATCGGCAAGCCCTGCGTCGGCCAGGCGGGAACCGGCGATGGCCACGTCAGCGATCTTCGTGTAGGACGCCGTGGTCACGAACGAAACGCGGATCCCACGGGTGGTGACGGGGTCAAAGCGGACGGTGGCCGGTGATGAGAGCGAGAGTCCCGTGATGGTTCCCGCGGAGGTGTCCTTCCACGCTCCGGAAGCATCCTGGTACTGGACCTTGAGGCTCTGCGCTGCCTTCTCCGCGGAGGTAACGGTCACCGAGGAGACGGTGTAATCGCGGGTAAAGGTGTAGCTCAGGTTGTCGCCGGCCCGGCCGCCGCTCACCCAGTTGGACCAGCGCGTGGAGGCGTTGGCGTCGCAGGTGTTCTTCGCGATGTAGGAGCCCTCGGTGTAGCTTGCGGTGGCCGTGGTGGTGGGGTCGTCCTTGCAGATGTTGGCGACGGGCACACGGTCAACCACGATCACGGTCAGTGTTGCCGGGAGTCCGTTGGCGTTTCCCTGCACCGTAACGGTTCCCGGAGTTTGCAATGAGGAATCGGAGACTGAGGACCAGTCCCAGATCACCGCGAGTGGGTTCCGGGCGGGACCATCGGCGATCTGTCCGGGAACGCTGGCCGGAGCCAAGGCCTGTATGGAAGCCACCGATGATCCAACCCCAACGGTCACTGAAGTCGGATCCGTGACGATGTAGGAGCCGACCGTGACGGTCAAAACGGCCTCGAACGTTTGGCCGTAGGGGTCCACTCCGGAGCCGTACACGGTGACTTTGCCGGCCTTTTGCCAGGAGGCGGGATCCACGGGTGTCCACGTAACAGCCAGTGGTTTGCCGGGACCGGCCTCGTAAACGGGGGTGACAGTTGCGGGCAGGGCAGGTGCCGTACCCACGGGTGTGCTCATTTCAACGGGCGAGACACCCAGGAGCTTCAAATCCGCGATGTCCGTGAAAGCCCACGCCTGATGAGGGTTGGCCGATGCGGTGGCTGTGGTTCCGGTGGATGATGCCAGTGCCACGGATGCCCCTGCGGCAGTCTGGTTGCCGGAAACCTGCAGGGCAATCGCCGCCCCGGCGTTCACCAGGGACCACTGCTTGCCGTTCTCCGTGGTCACAATCCACTGTGCAGAAGGAGTGGCCTTGGCTTGCTCAAGAGTTATGGAAGCCAGGGAAGCAGCACCGCTTTGGCTGCCATTCAGCACTCCACCGTTGCCTGTAAGGACCCGTCCGTCTGCGCTGGAAACAACCCAGCGGCGATCGTTGGCGAAGTCATTCCCGCCAACGGCGTTGAACGTCCACATCTGCGGTGCCACGCCGGCAGCGTCCATACCCAGCTCCTCGATCGACGCCGTGCCGTTAGCTCGCGCCGTCAGGTACTTGCCGCTCGCCTCACCGCTGAGGTGGTAGCTGTGGCCGTCCTGCACGGGTGCGGCGTCCTCTGAAACTCCGCTGACGCCGTCGACGACGAACGTCACCACTGATGCAGCCGGAACCTCGAGCGTCGCGGACTTAGCCGCGGTGTCCACGGCCACGGGCGTACCCTTCACCAGGGCGTTCTTCTCGATGTCATCCAGCGGCGACTTGGTGGTGACCACGGGAGTGACCTTTGCACCGGGTGCGATTGCACCGAAGCGGCTGAGATCGATGGTGACCTTTTCCGGCGTCGGGGTGTCATTGAAGTGGACCAGTGTGGCGCCGTTGCCGTCGGCGCGGAGGGCGCTGGCGGTCTTGGCGTTGTCATTTTGGATGAGGAAGTCGCCGGGCAGGATGTAGTGCGTGAAGTTCCGGGTGGTGTTGTACTTCTGGTTGGTCAATACCTTGCATTTGGCGTTGTCCAGGGTGGCGCCATCGTTGATGCGGCGGTTGGAGAATCCTTCGCGGCCCTCGTAGTTGCAGTCGAAGTCCACGTAGATAGAGCCCCAGCCTTTGTCGGCCTTCTCTTGCTTGTACGTGTCCTCCACGGGCTGCCAGAACACCCAGGCGTCGGGCTCAAGTTCGCGGAGGTCGTTGACCATGCGGCCTGCGATGCCCAATCCGTTGGTGATGTTGGAGCGGTCCCAGCCGCTGGTGGAGTCGCCGAGCGCTGGGTTGCCCGTCCAGAAGCCCCCAACCTCACTCATCCACAGTGGCTTGTCCGTGGAGCTGGCGAGGTCCCGGACCCGGCGGCGATCATTGGTGCCGTAGGTGTGGACGTTGAGCTGCGCAACGGCGTCCTTGGCCTCCTGGCTGTAACCGTTCCAGTTGGTCATGAACTTGCTGGGATCCGTCTCGTCCATCGCGGAGATCACGGCGTCCGTGGTGCCTTTTTCGAGCTCGGCTGCCAGCAGTTTGGTCACGCGGTCCTGGGCAGCAGGGTAGATCAGCGCCCCCTCCTGCTTTTGCGTGTAGGTGGTGGGCGGCTTGCCGGTGGCAGCGTTGATGTCCGTGCCCCAGTAGCCGGAGTTTGGCTCATTGAATGGATCGATGGTGTCCACGGTGATGCCGCTGCCTTTTTCGAGGAGCTCGACGGCGTTCCTCATGTAGGCGGCGAACTTGGCCTCCGCTTCGGGCAGCAGATTCTCGCCCTTGGCGGTGTTCACCTGGCCGGACACGTAGCCGCTCTTGGTCATGAACCAGGGCGGGGAGTTGCTGAAGGCTTCCCAGTGCGTGATCTGCTGGTCCTCGGCCAGCCGTTCCACCCACCAGCGCTGGTTCTTGTCCGCGTCCGGGTTGTAGGAGGCGGGATCGTCCGGGTTCCAGGCCTTGAGGAACGCAAGCTTGTTGGCCTGCGTTGCGTCCACGCTGCCGTCAGGTTTGTAGAGGTTCGACGCCGGCTGGCCGGGTTGCGCTTGGGTCACCGGCTTCCACCATCCCTCCACAGCGCTGCCGTCATTGAGGTAGTTGGCAACGTCCGAGGCGTTGCCACCGCCCACGTTGTAACGGGCGATGTTGAGGTTCAGCCCGTTCTCGCCGAAGACCTTCTGGTACAGCTCCTCGCGCAGCTCGGGGGAGTAGCCCGCCGTCGCATTCGCGAACCAGACCAAGCTTGTGCCCCAACCTTCGAATGCCTCGCTACGGCTTGCCGGGTTGGGAGTGATGGTGACGGCGGTTGCGTCGGCTGCGTGTGCTTGCGGTGCAGTTGCCGGGCTGAGCGCAAGGCCGGCCGCTGCAGTAACGGCTGCCGCCAGCACTGCCACAGGCCTTCGGATTCTTCGAGCGGTAAACGCCATGGGTGGACCTCATCTTTGGGGTTTCAACGGGTGCTGCCCGGTTTGCGGGAAGCCCGGGCAAGCCGAGACTATGAGGCTCTTGGGGCCACAACAAGGCATTCGAACAGGCTCGTTCGTGGTCAGTCAGAAGTGGTCGCAGGTGTAACCCTTTGCGTGGTCCTCCAAGCTGGGTGTATAGATGTATACAAGTACACTTCCGAGCCGAGGTAGCGATATATGGCGGATCCACAACCACGAAACACAGGGGCACACGTCGTCTACGGCGAGCTGAAACGCCAGATCCTCAGTTTGGAACTCAAACCTGGTGCGCGAATCTACGAGCCCGCCATGGCCGCGGCCCTCCAAGTCAGCCGAACGCCACTGCGGGAAGCCATCCGGCGGCTTATTTCTGAGAGCCTGCTCGAGCAGCAGGCCACCGGGGGAGTTGTTGTTCCGACGCTGGAAAGGAGGGCGATTTCCGAGCTGTACGACGTCCGTGCCGCCCTGGAGTCGCTGATGGCTCGGGAAGCGTGCGCCAACGCCAGTGCCGCGGACCTTGAAGAGCTTCGGGGAATCGTGGCCCGCAATGCCGCGATGGTGGAGTTCGCCGATGAAGCCATGAAGTACGGGGTGGCCCTCCACGCAGCCATCGCCAGGATCGCCGGTAACTCCTGGGCCCAGCGCTTCCATGGGCAGATCAGCAGTCAGGTTGAACGCTACAGATACTTCACCAACAACGCTCCCGAACGCCGCGATGAGGCTCTCGCCAATCACCGGCTCCTGGTCGAGGCCATTGCATCCAAGGATCCGGAAAGGGCCGCAAAGATTGCCTTCGATCACGTGATCGGCGCACGTGATGAGACCTTGCGCGTCATCTCAAGCACCGGCCTGGTGGTCGAATGATCGGCGTCGAATGATCGGCGAACTTGGACGGCGTTCCTCCACCGCACTCCTGATTCACTCGGCACTCATCCAGGCCGTCACGTTCCTGGTCCGGCCCGCCACCACGTACCGCGCGCTTGAATTGGACGTTCCAGGGTTCGCTTTGGGTCTTCTTGCCGCGAGCTACGCGGTGTTCCCCCTGCTGCTTGCCTTGCCCATCGGCGGACTGGTGGACCGCCTCGGTGAGCGCAGGCTCATGGCCATCGGGGCCGCCGTCGTGCTGGGCTGTTCTGCGTTTCTGTTGTTCTGGGGGTCCTCGGTTCCGGCGCTCGTGGCCGGGACAGCGCTTCTGGGTGCGGGGCAACTGGCCTGCGTGGTGGGGCAGCAAGCGGTGGTGGCGAACAATGCTGCGTCCTCGCGCCTGGACTCTGCCTTCGGATATCTGACCTTCGCCGCATCGCTGGGCCAGGCATTGGGGCCGTTGGCCATTTCCGTGGTGGGCGGCGCGTCCGTTCGGCCGAATACGCAGGCCATCTTCGTGCTCGCCACGGCCATGAGCTTGGTGCTGTTCCTGACTACGTTCGTGATTTCGTCAAACGTCAGCAAAGGGAGGCGCACCGCCAAGGGCGGACCAAAGGGCAGTGCGGTCGCACTTCTCAGGACTCCCGGCGTCGTCCGTGCTCTGGCAACCAGCGCCACTGTCCTGGCAGTAGTGGATCTGACCGTTGTCTATCTGCCGGCACTCGGTGCTGAACGGGGCCTGACCGCAGCAACCGTGGGCCTCATGCTGACTGTTCGCGCCCTGTTTTCCATGGTTTCCCGGCTGGGTCTGGGCAGCATGTCCCGCAAACTGGGCCGGATGAAGCTGCTGGTCCTGAGCCTGGCCATCTCCACCGTTGCCCTGGGTGTCGCAGCCATTCCGATGCCGGAGTGGTTGCTGTTCATCGTCATGGCATTCCTCGGCTTAGGGCTCGGAATCGGTCAGCCACTGACCATGTCCTGGCTCTCGGCCCAAGCGCCCGAAGGCCAACGCGGGCGGGCGCTAGCCCTGCGGTTGGCTGGAAACAGGATTGGACAAGTGGTGCTGCCCAGCGCAATCGGCGTGGTGGCGGTAGGCCTCGGTGCGGCGGGCGTGTTCCTGGCATCCGCCGTTGCCGTGGGCGGAACCATGCTCCTGCTGCGGGGTGTGAGGCTGGACGACTGAACCCCTGCTGAGTTTTTGTACAGATAACGCGCTTATGGGGTGGCCTTAGGGGCATCAACTGTACAAAAACCAACTACTCCGCGAACAGCGCCGCGAGGTCGTCCGCCGTCAACGAGCCACCGGCCAAGGCATCGCCTTCCATCACGTCCGCGAACAGTTGTGATTTCTTGGCCTTCAGCGCCATGACCTTCTCCTCGATGGTGTCCTTCGCCACCAGCCGGTAGACCATTACGTTCCTGGCCTGCCCAATGCGGTGGGTGCGGTCCACGGCTTGGGCTTCGGACGCCGGGTTCCACCAGGGGTCCAGCAGGAACACGTAGTCTGCCTCGGTCAGGTTGAGCCCGAATCCACCGGCCTTCAGCGATATCAGGAACACCGGAGCGGCACCGTTCTTGAACTCGCTGACAACATCACCACGGTTGCGGGTGGAGCCGTCGAGGTAGCAGTACTCCACGCCTTCGGCATCCAAGCGCTCCCGGACCTTGCCCAGGAACCCGGTGAACTGGCTGAAAATCAGGGCGCGGTGACCCTCGGAAATGAGGTCTTCCAGCTGCTCGAACAGCACGTCCAGTTTGGAGGAGCGAACACCGGACAACGAGGAATCCACCAACGAGGCATCCAGACTGAGCTGACGCAGCAACGTCAACGACTGGAAGATAGTGAACCGGTTCTTGTTGACGTCGTCGATCAAGCCCAGGATCTTCTGCCGTTCGCGCTGCAGGTGCGTCTGATAAACCTTCTGGTGCCGCGGGTTCAGCACCACTTCAAGGATCTGCTCCTGCTTGGGCGGCAGGTCCTTGATGACCTGCTCTTTGGTGCGGCGCATCATGAGCGGACGCACACGACGCCGGAGCTTGCCCAGTTGCGCCGAGTCGCCGTTCTTTTCCACCGGCTTTTGGTAGTTCTCCGCGAACCGTTTGGGGCTCGGAAACAGTCCCGGAGCAACGATCGAGGTCAGCGCCCAGAACTCCATGAGGTTGTTCTCCAGGGGCGTGCCTGTGATCGCCAGCTTGAACCGCGCCGGCAGTTTGCGCGCGCACTGGTAGGCCTTGGACTGGTGATTCTTCACGAACTGCGCCTCATCGAGCATCAGCCCCGCCCATTGGAAGGAGGCGTAGGCATCGTAGTCAATGCGGAACAGGGCATAGGAAGTAATAACGACGTCGGCACCCGCCAACGCTTCGGCCGGCGACAACCCGCTCTTGGCGAAGGTTTCACCGACGGTACGCACTACCAATCCCGGGGCAAAACGCTGTGCTTCAGCCGCCCAGTTACTCACCACGCTGGTGGGCGCAACCACTAGGAAAGGAGCCCGCGGGGTTACCTCGGAAGAGTCGCCCTGAGCGGCGGCGGCAGTCTCCACGGCCAAGTCCTTCGCCGCGCAGATCAGAGCAATGGCCTGCACGGTCTTACCCAGGCCCATGTCGTCAGCCAGCACGCCGCCCAGGCTGTGCTTGTACAGGAAGCTGAGCCAATTGAATCCTTCGAGCTGATACGGACGCAGCTCAGCGTTAAGGCCAGCCGGGAGCGGAAGCCCGGTCACGCCGTCGTCGAGCAGCCCGCCAACGGCCTCGCGCCACGCGGCGGCCTGTTCGTCCACGATTCCCAACTGCGCCAGCTCGTCCCAGAGGCCTGCCTGGAAGCGGCTGATCTGCAGTGTGCCGTCCTTGTTGTCCGGGTTGTCCTGCAAGGACCGTGCTTCGTCAATCAGCGCCCGGAGTTGGTGCAACTCGGGAAGATCCAGTGAGAAGTAGGCACCGCTGGGCAGCAGCATGCGGCTCATTCCGGCGGCGAGCGCGGAGAAGACTGCGGCGAAAGAGACGGGTTCGCCTTCCAGCGTGATCACGATCCCGAGGTCGAACCAGTCGCCGCTTGCCGTTTCCTTCGTGGAAATGGACACCACGGGCGCTTCGGCGGCCTCACGGTAGTCGGCGATGTCGCCGGAGGTTTCCACCACGACGTCCGGCAGGTCCTTGAGCGCTGGCAGCACCTCTTCGGTGAACGCCAGTGTGTCCAGGCCACTGAGCTCAGCGGAGGCAGCTATTCGGGGCGCACCCCAGCCGCCCGTCGCCGATTCGGCCAGTGCGGGCACCACGTCCCACGGCCTCCCCAGCGACTCCAGAATCCGGGCTTCTTCAAGGTCATCGCGGTAGCCGCGATCGTCGGGGTGCCGCCACAACGGCTGGGCGGTGACGAGGGTGCCTGATTTGTAGTGCCATTCCCAGTGCAGCCGGACCTTGTGGTCCGTGCCGTAGTTGGCCAGCAGGGACAGGGTGGGCACAGCCAGCGTGGGCAGCTCCACCGATTCGTCCGCAGCCTGCACGGGCGTTGACTGCCGCAGCTTCGGGTAGAACGAGGTCAGGAACCGGCTCTCGTCCTCGGCCGGGATCTGCAGCGTTTGGCCATCCATGACGAATTCCAGCAACTCATCGCTGATGCCACCCTCGATGGGCGCAAGGGTGATGAGGTTCTTCTGCTGGGGCACGCCGGGCAGGGTTTCCCCGGAGTGCGTGAAGAAGATTCCGTTGGCCGGCTTGCCGAGGAAACCCACGGATCCGGGATCCACGGCTTCCCCGCCCAGGGTGACTGACGGCGCAAGCTGCAGGCCGCCGTCGGGCGCTTCGTGCTTTGCGGTGTCCGAATCGGTGGCCAGGCGCGCCAAACTGAGGCCGACGACGGCGGGTTGCGTCTCGACGCGAACGGGCTCGCTACCAGCGGAATGGATGAGTGGGATGCCGGCTTTGGTTGCCTCGGCGAGGAGGGTCCAGAGGTTTTTGGCGGCAAAATCGTTCAGGCTCAGCCACATGGCGCCGGAGGGTTGCTGCCGGCCGTTGCTTGAACCGTGCGCAGCCAGGAAAGTCTGAAGCCATTCGACGTGGACCTCGTTGAATTCGCGCCGGAAGCTAACGTAGCTGAGGTTGTTCCAGGAGACGTCGCCGCGGATCCATTTGCCCTTGGCACCCATCATGACCGGGCGCGCTTTGAGCTGGCGGACACTGCGCATGGGATCGCGTCGGCCCGTGTAGGAGAAGTGGGCCGCCGGCTCCTCAATCTCGAACTGAAGTGCCAACTGGATACCCGCCGCGCTGGGCGCTGTGCCGGGCTTGGTGATCAGCCTGTTGAGGGCTTGTTCCCAAGCAGGACGTGCCGAGCCGCCCTGCTGGCCCGAGCCAACCCGTGAGGTTTGAATGCCGGGGGCCTGGGAGAGAAGCTGGGCGCGGATGGTGGGGTGGTCCTCCGCCGTGAAGAGCAATGCGGCCACATGCTTGCAGTCCTTACGGACCGGGCAGCTGCAAATACCCACAGTGCAGCTCCAGCCGCTGGGCTTGCGAACCAGTTTTGCCGACGTCGAATACGGCTGCGGACCGGTACCGCGAACCTTGCCCATCAGGAGGCCTGTGGCCGCGTCGAAAGAAATCCCGTTCACGCGGCTGCCCATGGCATAGGCCAGTCCGGCCGCGAGCGAGCGGTCCGTGATGGCAGGAGTCTGAATGGCCAGTTCCCAGTTTTCGTCTGTGTGGGACGGCATGCGCAGGGCTACTTTCGGCAGGAGGATATCTGTTCAATCTTAGTCAGCAGAAAACGGCTCCCAAACTTCGCCCTCCGTTAACCTCATCCTCGATTGCCGCGCCGCTCCCGCGCGTACGTTGAAAGTGTCCGGAGCACCATCAGCTTTCAGCAGTGAGGATTTCCCTTGACTACCAACGAGTACCCCGTTGTCCTGAACAAGACCAGCTTCGAAGCCGGCAACGCGGATGTGGTGGATTCCAATGTCAACGTGGTGAACCACATGTACCAAGAGCTCCTCAACAGCGACGAAATTGCCACCGCTGCGCTCAACAGCTACTTTGTGGATTTCTACCTCACCCAGGCGTTGGCCGGCGGCTTCGCCCAATACGTCTTCACAGCACCGGAGCGTGAAGAAGTGGACGCTTTTGTGCGGTCAGGGCTTGAGGAAATGGGCGCCGTCCGCCACCTTGAGTTGTTCAACCGGACCGCGGCTGCCTTTGACGCACTGACCGAGGACGAAGCCGAGGCCTACCTCGACGGCGAATTGGACGAGTCCGAAACTCCGCCAGCTTCCGTGGTTGCCTTGGACGAGCTCGACGGCGAGTTTGAAGCGCTGTTGGAAGAAGAGGACATCATCGAACTCAGTGCCGCATACCTGCGCGATCAATCCGCCCTGCTGGTGCTCTCCGACGAAGAAATCGAAGAGCACATCGCCCAGCGCGTGGCCCTGATCCCGGACCTCGCAGAGCGCCAAGCCGAAGCAGACGAAGAGGCCCTCGCCAACGCCCCCGAGTTCGAGGTCATCATCCGCGAACTGTGTGACGTTGCCGGCTACGCCCTGGAAAAGATCACCATGGGCGACCCCAACTACGAGCACGACGGCGTCAAGACCCTCGCCTGGCACTTCGCCACCGACCACGGCGACTACCTCATGATCGAGGACGACGACGAGGCCTTCATGATCCACCCGGAGACCAAGGAAATCATCGCGGCCGTAGAGTTCGAAGAGTCCGAGGAATTCGCCGACGCCTAAGCCTTCTCTGCCGAGATCGCCGGAACGCTGCGGAATCGCCGTAGCGTTCCGGCGGTCTCGACGCGTTTCCGGCGAATTCGGCGCTCTAGCGTGGTCTGGCTTGGCGGAACTTAAGGAAGCCCCACACAATGGATGCCTGCCAGCAGACCAACAGGCCCACCCAGATCCAGTCCAGGCCACGCTCAGTGGCATTGATGATCATGGCCACGAGCCCCAAAGTCCACGCGAGTTCCTGCACCCCCAGGAACGTCAAGGTTGGCGTCTTTTTGCTGCTGATGTCCTGTGTCATGTCCTCTCCCCACTGAGTAGCCTGCAGTCTAGCGGACCCATTTGTGGGCATGGACCTCCGAGTTCGCGGGAAGCTCGCGTCTTCGTGCGGAGGCCTCCAGCGAATTCACCGCATTCCCGGAGTTTCGGCGCGGCGCTTTCCACATAGCCGGAAATGCCCGTTCCGGCCACGGTCCGCGGTGGCCAAGCTGAACCGATGAACACACCTTCAACGCGCAAAGGCGACACCCCGGCGGCCTCGGCACTACCTTCGCGGGGCCACATGTGGAGAACAGACGAGTTACTCCGTTTCGGTCTCAACAGTCGAAATATCAAGGCCTTGGTGGACTCCGGCGAACTGCTTCGCTTGAGATATGGCTGCTACATCCTGAGTGACACATGGAAAGCCTTGGGCCCCAGGCGGCAGGCTTTGGAGCGCATCCTGGCACATGCTCATGGAACGCTGACGTCGTCAACAGGTGGTTTCGTCTATAGCCATTTGTCGGCGGCACGACTCCACGGCCTGTTCGTATGGGGTGTTGATGACAAGGTTCATATCCTTCACTCCGCCAGGCCTTCCTCTGACCGTTCGGGGAAGGACGTTAGAGGACACACGCAAAGCTTTACCGAAGACCATGTTGTGGTGGTTCAGGGTTTGCGGGTGACTACGCTTGAGCGCACGATGTCTGACTGCGCCAGGATGCTGAGTTATCCGAAAGCGCTGGTGATCATGGACCATGGATTGCGTGTGGGCGCAGACCGCAGGGTACTTTCCCAGCTGGCGGCAGTTTCGGCCGGAAAACGAGGTATCCGCACGCTGCGCAAGGCTTTGGACAACGCGGATCCGCGCTCCGAGTCAGCCGGCGAGACGCTGACCCGAGAGCTGATGTAGAGGCTCAGCATCAAGCCCCCACAGCCACAATTCGAGGTCCAGTCCCGCCTGGGCCGTCACCGCATGGACTTCGCTTGGGAAGAGGAAAAACTGGCGCTGGAGTTCGACGGGCGCACCAAATACTTCGATTACAGACCAACGGATGAGGTCATCTTCCAAGAGCGGCGTCGGGAAAAGGCGCTCGTCGAGGAGGGGTGGCGGTTTATCCGGGTCGAGTGGAAGGACTTGTTTCAAGAGCGTGCTTTCAAAGATCGCATCCTTCGTGCACTCGGGTGATGGGCCGTACCCCCAGTTCGCGGGAATCCTGCGTGTTCACACGGAACCTTCCGGTGACGTGGCAGGCTTCCCGCGACCTCGCGTCCCACGGTAGCCCTGGCCGGTTACGACGCCGGTGGGGGAAGAATGGTTCATGAAGCTGAACCTTTTCCTTGCATGCATCGTCGTATAAGCGAAGGGGCAGCGGAGAGAAGGAGGTGGCTATGCCGTTGGACGAGGATGTGGTGGCTGCGATCTACCGCGAGCACGGCACCGCCCTCAAACGCTTCGTACTGAGTTGCACCTCGGACACCCACCAGGCCGATGACGTCGTGCAGGAAACCATCCTCAAGGTGTGGCAGCACGCTCCGCAGATCACGGGGAGTTTGCGCAGCTACCTGTTCCGGACGGCGCGCAACGTGATCATCGACAACTACAGGAAGGCTCAGCGCCGGCCCTCCGAGGCCGGCGAACAAGACCTCCCGGACCATCCTGCGACGGAACGCGTTGATGAACTCCTGAACCGGGTCCTCATGGAGGAGGCGCTGATCCGGCTCAGCCACGAACACCGCCAGGTTTTGGTGGCCCTGCACTACCAGCGGTTCACCGTCACCGAGGCAGCATTGCAGCTGAACATCCCGGCGGGAACCGTGAAATCCCGGGCTTTCTACGCCGTGAAAGCTCTCCGAACAATCCTTGATGAAATGGGGGTGGAACGATGAACGGCAACTCCGTCCACCACTTGCTGGGTGCCTACCTGCTGGGTGGCCTCGAGCCACAGGAAGCGCGCTTGTTTGAAGACCACCTCGCCGCATGCGCTCAATGCCGCCAAGAGTTGGAGCAACTGGAGAGCGTGCCCGCATTGCTTGACGCCGTTCCCGCAGGCGACGCTGTGGCCCTGACTGTCGCCGGTGGCGCGAACGTACTCTCGCCATTGGATCCGAAACCCGAGGTGCTTCCAGAGAAGGTTTTGGTTGACTTGTCGGTTCGCAGGCGGAAATCACGACGCCGGTGGGCGGCTCTGGTGGGTGCCGTTGCCGCTGCCTGCCTTGCGGTTGGTTTTCTCGCCGGGCCGCTGCTGAATCAGCCGCCGAAACCGGACGCCAGCTACTCGGTACAGTCAGACGACGGGCTGCAGTTGACCGTGGGCATGGTGAAGAAGAACTGGGGCACGGAGCTCGAGGTGGAGGGACGCAGCATGCCGCTGGAGGGCACTCTCTACCTGTGGGTGAAGGGCCGGGACGGTGCCGAGGAACGTACCTGCGGATGGACGGCCACGGCCAGTGGCCGGATCAAGATCACAGGTGCCACACCGGTGCAGTTGGCTGGCATCGCCGGTGTTGAGCTTCGCGACGAAGCCCAGAAAACGGTGGCCTCGATTTCGGTGCCGTGAGGCTTACCGGTCCGTAACCTCGTTGGCCTGGGTGCGGAGCTCGGCCACCAAAGTTTGGTCTTCGCAGGCCCGGGCGAATGCCTCGATCCGACGCTCAATTTCCCGGCCGAGCACCCAGCTGCCGATCCCCTCGGCTACGGGCTTCAGGAATGCGGGGCGGCAGGAAAAAGTGTACTTCCAGACTGCCCGTGTGCCGTCGCCGTCCGGGGTGAACCGCCAACCGCCTCCGAAGTTCTCAAAGAACCAAGGCCCGGAAACCATGGTCATACCAACATTCCGTGGAGGTGTGTAAGAGACGTATTCGCTGACCATTTTCAGGCCCATGCGCGAGACGGTCCGCGTCCGGACGCCTTTACCGGCTGCCGTGGCTCCGTCCAGAAAAGCCTGGGCTGAGATGAACGGATCCCATTTGAGCCTGAACTCACCGGTGGTCTGGGACAGTGCGAAGGCCATTTCCGGATCCAACCGAATGAACCGCTCGGCGCGTACCTGCGGCATTTAGAACCCCTGACCTGAGCCGAGCACCAGGAACACCATGAGGACAATGCCAAAGATGTTGACCGCCATGATGGCCAATCCGATGATGCCCGTGATGCGTCCTGCGTTCATGCGGCCGGCACGAAAGACGGCGATCAGCCCGGTCACCACAGCAACCAGGGCCAGTAGGACCGCGACACCCGCCAGGATGAGCGCACCAAACCACCAAGCGTCGTTGCCTTGGTTGTATCGGCTAATTGATGAAGCAATGGCTGCAATGCCCAACGGAATGCTGACTACTGCCGCGATCGGCGAGAGCACGGCTGCGACGATGCTCGTGATCCCGGCGCCCAGCCCCCGGTTCCCGGAACGTTGCGGTTGCTGGTAGTACTCGATCGGTGGCTGATAGCTCATGATTCCCCCAAAGTCCTGCGGTTAGATTTTGCGGTAGGTGAGATCAAAGATCATGCGCCCGGCCTCGTGGGCTTTGTTCTCGAAGCTTGTCCGGATCCGGCCATCGAACCGGGGAGCCCAACCGCCTTCTTCATCCACGCCTTCGTTCGGTCCTGTGTGCTCGGTGCTTACTGGCGCGCGGCCTTCCCTGACGGGCGCACCGCCAACAACAGACTCGACGCCGGATTGCCACACCTGCGTCAACGGGCTCTCTTCGCCGCTGCGCTCGCCTTCGTGCATATTCTCGAACTCTGTGGACCCTGCCAGCACTTCGCGGACGTGGACTGCATAGTTGGACCAGTCGGTTGCGATGCGCCAGTAACCGCCCGTGACCAGTGCCTTGGCAGCTACGGAAGCGAAGGCAGGCTGGATGAGCCGGCGCTTGTGGTGGCGGGCCTTGTGCCAAGGGTCCGGGAAGAACACCCAAAGCTCGCTGACCGAACCCTCCGGGAGCATCGACTCAAGGACCTCGGGAGCGTTGGCTTCCACCACGCGCACGTTGGTCAGCCCGCGGCTGTTGATCTTGATGATGGTGTTGGCCAGCCCCGGCGTGTAGACCTCTACGGCAAGGAAGTCCTTGTCCGGGTTCTGCTCGGCCGCATGAACCACGGCGTCACCCAGGCCGGACCCGATCTCCACGATCAGGGGTGCCTTACGCCCAAAGACTGCCTCGGCGTCGAAGGTGTAATCAGGGTGGACGGACGTATTGGCTACGTGGCGCGGCACCTGGATGGCCCAGCGCTCGGCGTGCTCTTCCCACGCGGCCTGCCTGCGGCCCTGCAAACGGGTGCCACGGCGCACGAAGCTGACCGGGCGGCCACCGTAGGTTCCGAAGGAGGCCTGGGTGCCGGGCGTGACGGGTCGCGGGGAATCTGGGGTTTCACTCATCACTTCCAGAATACTTGGGTTCGGATGCGAGGATCCTCTGCGTTCCGGATCAAACGATCAGCGCCGGTGCACGGCCGTGGCAGGGAGAGTTGTGACCCTGTGGGTAGAGTTGCCTGATGCTTGAGATCCGCCCGAACTGTGAATGCTGCAACCGTGACATCCCGCCCTCTGGAGAGGCCTACATTTGTACGTTTGAGTGCACGTGGTGCCCGGACTGTGTTGACCGGTTCCCTCATCGGTCTTGCCCGAACTGCGGTGGAAACCTTCAGCTACGCCCTGTCCGGCCCGCTGCCGCCTTGGTCAACAATCCTGCCAGCACCACGCGGGTTGTTTCTCCCGGCTGTCTCGGGCAATGAATACAAGCGAGGAGACGCTGGAGCGGGTTCTGGGATCTCTGGTGGCGGCCACCAAAGGGCGCACCCCTTTTACGCTCGGTTTCCTGGGCACCACGGGAACGGACGGAGGAGCGCGGGTCCGTGCGGTCATCATCCGGGAGGTGGACCGCGCCGCTTACCGGGTCAAGGTGGCCACCAACTCCTTGTCCCGTAAGGTCTCGGAGATTGGCCACCAGCCACGGGTGGCACTGACCTTGTACGACGACGAGCGCGGGGTTCAGCTGCGCATCAGAGGTGACGCTGCGGTGGTCGACGATGAGAAGGAACGACGCCGGGCATGGGAGCGGTTCAGCCCGAACAGCCGGCACCTTTATGCGTCCCGGCTGGTTCCGGGGACTCCCTGCCCGGATGAGCGTGTTGATGGCCCGGGTGATGTTGAGACGGCCATGGAGCGTTTTGCCTGGATCAGAATCGACATGACGGATCTGGACTGGTTGGACCTGTCGGGCGATGCCCACATCCGCTGGCAGTTCACCCGCGACGACGACGGCTGGCACGGACAGGAAATTGTTGCCTGAGATCCGGTCACATCCCGGGCAATGGCTGCCAGCTGGGGGCTTAGGAATCACTGGCTGACAGAATAGGGCGGGTGACCTCCTCCAAGACCCCCGGCTACCCAGAGAAGTCTGTCCTCCCTGAGATCGCGGTGGACGCGGAGATCGACGAAGAGCCGGCACCCGATCCCACCCAGCTCCGAGGCAAGAGGGGCCTGGTTTACCTGGGCATCTGCCTGGTCCTGATCGGTCTGAACCTGCGGACGGTCTTCTCCAGCTTCTCCGCCGTCCTGCCGGAAATAACCTCCGACGCCGGTCTGCCGGGCTGGTCGCTGGTGGTCCTCACCACCGTGCCGGTGACGTTGCTGGGCGTCTTCGCCCCGCTCGCCCCCATTCTGGCCCGCAGGTTCGGCGCAGAACGGGTGCTCCTCGGGGCCATGGCTGTGCTTACCGCGGGGCTGGTGATCAGGCCCCTGGAGATCCCCGGCGCCGGACACCTCCCCGCACTCCTCGCCGGAACCGCCGCCTGCGGTGCTGCAATCGCCTTGTGCAATGTCCTTCTTCCCGGCGTGGTCAAACGGGACTTTCCGCACCGCCTGGGTCTGATGGGAGGCCTCTACACCACTGCGATCTGTGCGTCGGCTGCCCTTGGCGCGGGCTTCACGTATCCGGTCTTTACGGCAACCGGCCACTGGACTTCGGCGCTGTGGTTCTGGGCGGTGCCTGCCGCCGTCGTACTTTTGCTCTTTCTGCCGCTGGCAGTCCGCCAGCCGTCGGTAAAGCACCAGGTGACCCACGGTGGCGTGAACGTGTGGCGGTCAGCCGTGGCCTGGCAGGTGACGCTGTTCATGGTGCTGCAGGCCATGATGTCGTTCAGCGTATTTGCGTGGATGGCGCCCATACTCCGCGACCGGGGGATCGACGGGGGAACGGCGGGGCTGATCGTGTCGGTGTCGATTGTGCTTCAGATGCTGGGCTCACTGTTTGCCCCTGCGCTGGCTACGCGTTTCAAGGACCAGCGGATCATCAACATGGTGGTGGCTCTGATGACAGGTGGCGGTTTTGCGCTCACGATCTTTGGCCCCACGGAACTCATCTGGATCTGGACCGGGCTCAACGGCCTGGGCCAGGGGTCGTTGACCGCCGTGGCCCTCACTATGATCATGGTCCGCACCCGCGACGCCCACACTGCCGCGCACCTGTCCGGAATGATGCAGGGCGTCGGCTACGGAGTGGGTTCCCTTGGCACGTTGATGGTGGGCCAGCTGCACCAAGCCACAGGAGGGTTCGCGGCCGCCGGAATCCTGTTCCTGGTGGTCGGTTCCCTGGCGGCCTTCTTCGGATACCGGGCCGGCCGCGACCGCTTCGTTTAACGTTGTGAGGCCCACTCTGCATCCCAGAAGCCCTGGGAAGAGCGCAGGGCGGGCCTCGCAACGAAAGCCGGAGCAGCTAGACGGTGAGGTCCTTGCCTTTGGTCTCCGGGATGGAGAAGGCAAACGCGATGCCCACCAGAAGCAGGAGCACGGCGTACACGTTGAACAGTTGAGCTTGCCCGATGGTGCCGAGCCACGTCTGCAGGTACGGAGCCGTGCCACCGAACACGGCAACGCAGATGGAGTACGGGACGCCGACGCCGATGGTGCGGATGTGCGTGGGGAAGAGCTCTGCGTAGACGGCCGGGACGATCGCAGCGCTGCCGGCGATGAAGAACAGCATCACGGACATGGACACTGCCAGCTGCCACGGTGAGTCTTTGAGGAGCCACGTC
The DNA here is from genome assembly GCF_006964045.1 of Arthrobacter sp. TS-15. Taxonomy (NCBI): domain Bacteria; kingdom Bacillati; phylum Actinomycetota; class Actinomycetes; order Micrococcales; family Micrococcaceae; genus Arthrobacter; species Arthrobacter sp. TS-15. Next base: position 31,775 of record NZ_SDXQ01000019.1, read on the forward strand.
ATGGGGAAGTGCATGAGCGCGGCACCTGCGGAGGAAGCGATGATCACCGGTTTACGGCCGATGCGATCGGACAGTTTGCCCCAGAACGGCAGGGCGGCAATGAACACCACGTTGGCGATCACACCTGCCCAGAGCGCCTCTCCGCGGTCCATCTTCAGGGAGGTTGCTGCGTAGCTCGGTGCCACCACGCCCCAGATGTAGTACACAACGGTCAGGCCAACAGTGAGGCCGATGACCTGCATCGCCTGCTTGCGGTACTTCACGATCTGCGGCCAGATGGGCAAGCGCTTCTCGTTGGGAGTCTCAGCCTCAAAAGCCTCGGTTTCCTTCATCTTGGCCCGCATGAACAGGGCGTAGATGCCCAGTGCGCCACCGATCAGGAACGGGATACGCCAACCCCAGGCGCTCATATCGTCCTTGCTGAGGGTCGCGGTGAGGATAGCGCCCAGCAGCGTGCCGGCCAGGATCCCGGCGGTACCGGAGGTGTAGATGAGCGTGGCCCAGAAGCCGCGGTGTTCCTTGGGTGCCATCTCGGACAAGTACGTTTGCGACGACGGCAGCTCGCCACCGTGGGCGAGGCCCTGGATGAGCCGGGCCACCAGAAGCGTCACCGAAGCGAAGGCTCCAACAGCAGCGAACGTTGGGGCGATGCCGATGAGGAGGCTGCCCACCGCGCCCAGTGCCACAGCCACCGTCATGGAGGTCTTGCGGCCAATCCTGTCGCCGATCCAGCCGAACACGAACCCACCGAACGGACGGGCAACGAACCCGACGGCGAAGATCGCCAAGGTGGACAGCACGGCTGAGGTGGGGTCGGCTTGGCTGAAGAGAGCACTCGCGATGAACGGCGAGAACGTGGCGTAGATTGCCCAGTCGTACCATTCAACGGCGTTGCCGATGCCGGTGCCAACCAGCGTGCGCATGTGGGATTTGTGGACCTTGACGTCGGGGGACGTTCCTACGGTGGTGCTCATGTGGTTCTCCAAGATCAGGCGGGCAGGGAGTTAGTTGCCGGCGAGGGCAGCGATGCGGGATACGGCAAGTTCGGCATACAGCGCCGCGCCGTCGGTGAGGACGCCGTCGTCGAACAGTGCGTATGGCGAGTGGTTGAACGGCGACGTCGTGTGGTCGGCGCCGGGGGCAACGGCGCTGAGCCCCACAAAGGTGCCGGGAACTTCGGCGAGGACGCGGGAGAAGTCCTCGGAACCGCTCAGGGGAGTTGCCATGCGGGTGTGGCGGGATTCGCCGAACATTCCGGCGATGACCTTCTCCGCGGTGGTGGTTTGGTCCTCGTCGTTGATGGTGAGGGGGTATTCCTCTTGGTAGTGCACGTCTGCCTCCAAACCGTGGGCTGCCGCGATGCCATGCAGAAGCCTGGGTACTGCTTCCATCATCTTGCGGCGGGACTCTTCGGAGAAGGTCCTGATGGTGGCTTCGATGCGGGCGGTCTCGGGGATGACGTTGCGCTTGGTTCCTGCATGCAGGACGCCGACGGTCAGGACTACGGGATCGAACATGTTGAACTGGCGCGTGACCATGACCTGGAGTGCGGTGACCATCTCGGCAGCGGCGGTGACGGGGTCCTTGGCGGAGTGGGGGGCGGAGCCGTGGCCGCCCGCGCCAAGCACAGTGACAACGAGTCCGTCGGAGGAACTGAGCATGACGCCGGGCTTGGTGACGAACTGGCCATGCGGTTCGAGCGCGGAGAACACGTGCATTCCGTAGGCGGTGTCGGCGCGACGACCGGCAGCATCCAAAACGCCTTCCTTGATCATGTAGCTCGCACCGTCAAAGCCTTCTTCGCCGGGCTGGAACATGAGGATGACATCGCCGGCCAGCTGATCGCGATGCTCCGCGAGGAGGGTGGCCGCGCCAGCGAGCATGGAGGTGTGGAGGTCATGGCCGCAAGCGTGCATCGCGTTGTCCACACGGGAGGTGTAGTCCACGCCGGTCCTCTCCTGCACAGGGAGTCCATCCATGTCTGCGCGCAACAGCACCACCGGCTTCTCGGCTGAAGCGTGAGCTGCACCGCCGCGCAGAACCGCAGTGACCGACGTCGTCTCCTTGCCGAGGGTGATCTCATACGGAAGTCCGTCCAGCGCCTTGAGTACCTTCTCCTGCGTGTGGGGGAGCTGCAGCCCAATCTCCGGTTCGCGGTGGAGGTCGTGGCGGAGGCGGACGATGTCGTCCCGCAGTTCCTTGGCTTCGGAAGCAATGGTCATGAGTTCTCCTGGTCTTTCCCGGTGACTGGTTCCTTATGCCATTCTGAGGTGATGTGATTCACAAGTTCCCAAACAACTGTAAATATGCACCTGCAGCCATCATTTGACAGGAAACATGCATGGTTCTGAGAAAATGTACTCATGGAACTCAGTGAGGAAGACCTGCGCCTGGTCAACGCCCTACAGATCTCACCTAGGATCAGTTGGTCCGACGCCGGCGACGTCCTCGGCGTCCACGCCACCACCCTTGCGTCCCGGTGGGAGCGCATGCGGGCGTCAGGCGCAGCTTGGACCACCGCGCACCTGATGGGCGATCCAAAAGATATGTGTCTGGCCATGGTGGACATCGACTGCGAAATGCACCTCAGGCCGGACGTTACCTCGGCCGTCGCTCAGCTTCCCGAGGTGATCACCGTGGAAGAAGCTGCCAGCAACCGTGACCTCATGCTGACGGTGATCACCCAGGACCTGGGGCAATTCAGCACTCAGGTAGTGCCCAGGCTCAAGGAAATTCGAGGACTCACCAAGTACCACACAGCTCTCTGTACGCGGATTCATACCAGCGGCTACGCGTGGCGGCTCAACGTCCTCAGCAAAGCGGAACAACAAGCGCTCAAGGCGCTCGCCGGACCCGAATCAGCAAACCCGTACGACGCCACGGTGGCCCCACTCCCGGACACCCACTTGGCTCTCATCCCGTTCCTGGCTCGCGACGGACGGGCCACGGCAGCAGAAATCGCCCGTGCCCTGAACAGAAACCCCGCCACCGTCCAGCGGCAACTGGGCAGGGTCCTGAGCAGCCGGATGCTGTCCTTCCGCTGCGAAATTGCTCAGCAGTTCTCCGGCTTCCCCATCACGGTCCAGTGGTTCGCGAACGTGCCCGCAGGCGAGCACGAGGCCGCCGCCACGGAACTCAGGGCCATCCGGAACATCCGCTTCTCCGCGTCCACCACGGGCCGCACCAACTTCACCATGATCATGTGGCTGCGATCCCTGGCTGACGTCATGGAAATGGAGCTCACCATCCAGCAACGGATCCCGGGCATCGAACTGGTGGAGAGTGTGGTCATGCTGAACACGGCCAAGCGCGTCGGCTGGATGCTGAACCCGGACTCCACCGCCACCGGAACAGTGGTGCCACCCTACGGTGAGCTACTTCCGTCCGGTATTTAGACGCGCCGGTGTTTAGGCGTGCTTCCTTGCTCTCAGGACTGTGTCCAACGTGGTGCCGGACTCACCGTTAGGTCCTTCAATAGTCCGCGCCCTGTCCGTGAGGACCTCAACAAACCACGGCTCGCGATCCAGCCGCAGGGCACCCGCCAACTGCTCCGGCGTGAAGAACATGCCGGACTCGTGATGGTGACTCCACGGAGGGAGCCCGTGCGGGTGATGCCCCACGATCAACAACGTCCCGCCGGGTGCGACGGCGGCCGCCGCTTTTGACGCCGAGTCCCGCCACGGCAACAGCGGGGAGTGGAGGAACTGTGCCGAGACCAAATCAAACACCGGCTCCGGCTCCCACTCGGTGAGGTCCTGCTGCTGCCACGTGATCCGGTCCGCATGATCGGTCTCCGCTGCATGGGCTGCTGCCCGTTCAAGCGCGACGGCGGACACGTCCAACGCGGTGACAGTCCAGCCCTGCTGTGCCAACCAGATAGCGTCGCCGCCTTCCCCGGAGCCCAGATCCAGCGCCTTCCCCGGCTTCAGTCCGGTAACCTCGGCAACCAGCTGCGGGTTGGGGTTCCCGCTCCAAATCTTGGCGCGCTCCCGGTACATGCCGTCCCACATGTCCGCGGCATTGTCAGCGTCCTCGTGGAGGTTCAGGCCGCCCTGCTGAGAGCCATCATGGGTGTGCTGCGCCCCTTCATGGGTGTGCTGACCGTGGTGGTGAGTGCCGGCGTCGTGCGTTTGTTCAGTCATAACCCAAGCGTGCCGCGACGCTGCGCTCAAAGGCAATGCCTGTTGCTATTCCGGCAAAGTCCAACGCTGCGCGCCCGCACCGGAGGCTCCGAGCTCGTCCGACGGATTCTGCAGCGTGCACGACTTCAGGCTCAAGCAGCCGCAGCCGATGCACCCGTCCAGGTCATTGCGAAGGTGCTGGAGGGCTGCGATGCGCTGGTCCAGTTCCTCGCGCCACCGCTGGGAGAGCCTGGCCCAGTCGCGTTTGGTGGGTGTCCGGCCGTCAGGCAGGGAATCCAGCGCCTCGCGGATGTCCTTCAGGGGCAGGCCCACCCGTTGGGAGGTCTTGATGAACGCGACCCGCCGCAGCGTTTCGCGGCGGTAGCGCCGTTGGTTGCCGGCCGTCCGGTCTGCTTCGATGAGCCCGTTCCGCTCGTAAAAATGAAGGGCCGACGCCGACACTCCACTTCGCTCGGACAACTCACCGATAGTGAGGGGCCGGTGCGTTGTGGCTTGTTGCATGGTTTCGCTTTCTTGGCGGGGCGGTGGATTGACCTCAACATTAGTTGAGGTTCTAGGCTGGCGTCCATGACCTCTGACACCTCAACGGCCGGGATACTGCGCCGCCCATACCTGCTGGCCACCGTGGGGGCGTGCGCACTCGTGTTCCTGAGCGCGTTCGAGTCCCTCGCGGTGACCACCATCATGCCGCTCGTCAGCCGCGACCTGGACGGAGCCAGCCTCTACGCGCTGGCCTTCGCCGGCCCGCTTGCTACGGGCGTGATGGGCATGGTGGCCGCGGGTAACTGGTCGGATCGTCGTGGTCCCGCGGCGCCGCTGTACACCTCCGTAGCATTGTTCGTGGCTGGCCTGTTGATCGCCGGAATGGCCGGAACCATGGAAATGCTGGTGCTCGGACGCTTGGTCCAGGGACTTGGTGGCGGCGCAATGACCGTGGCCCTCTACGTCCTGGTGGCCCGCGTATACCAGCCTGTACTGCACCCTAAGATCTTTGCCGCCTTCGCCGCATCCTGGGTGGTGCCGTCCCTGATTGGTCCCTTTGCTGCGGGTGTGGTGGCCCAGCTCAGCAGTTGGCACTGGGTGTTCCTCGGGGTTGTGGGCCTGGTCATTCCTGCGCTGCTGATGGTGGTTCCGGCAGTGCGCGGGATGGATACGCGGCCTCCCGAGGAGCCTGTCCCCTGGGCCTTCGGCCGGATGGGGTGGGCGGCGCTCGCAGCCGCCGCCGTCCTCGGACTGAACCTGTCCGCAGAGGTTCCGGGCGTGGGTGGGGCGATTGCCGTCGTCGCTCTTGTCCTTGCTCTGGTGGCTGTCCGCCCGTTGGTTCCGCGGGGGACCCTCACTGCCCGGCGCGGCCTGCCCAGTGTGATCCTGGTGCGCGGTTTGGCATCGGCGGCGTTCTTCGGGGCCGAGGTGTATTTGCCGTATTTGCTGACTGAGCGCTACGCGTTCACCCCCACCTTCGCCGGGCTGACGCTGACTGGTGCCGCGCTGGCGTGGGCCGGGGCGTCGGCGATCCAGGGGAGGCTCGGTGCGCGGCTGGCGGACGATCTTGCCGTCAAGATCGGCGCTGCCTTGGTGCTTATTGCCGTGATCTCCACCCTGGTGACCGCGGCCTTCAGCCTGCCCGCGGCCGTGGCCATTGCCGGGTGGATCCTGGCCGGTGGCGGCATGGGGCTGATGTACCCGCGGCTCTCGGTGATGACGTTGGCACTGTCCACAGAGGAAAACCAGGGCTTCAACAGCGCAGCCATGTCCATCTCCGATTCCCTCGGCGGGGCCCTGTCCCTTGCGGCAACGGGGCTCGTGTTCGCAGCCTTTACTGCCAGCCCGTTCGCTGCTGTTTTCGCGCTGACGGCCGTGATCGCCGTCGTCGGGATAGTCATCGCACCCAGGGTTGCCGCCCGCTCCGCAGCACCCGTGCCTCGTGACGCCGAACCGGAGCTCACTCGCCACTCCTGACCCGTTGTGAGGCCTGCTCTGCATGGTTTGGGGGCCGTGAGCCATGCAAAGCGGGCCTCGCAACGGGAGGGCGTGTGTTGTGAGGCCTGCTCTGCGCACTATGCGAGCCGTGAAGGGTGCAAAGCGGGCCTCGCAACGCGGAGGGCGTGCGTTGTGAGGCCTACTCTGCATGGTTTGGGGGCCGTGAAGGGTGCAAAGCGGGCCTCGCAACGCGAGCCTGAACAGCCCCGATGCGGGTCCGCCGTGGAATCACTGCTAAGCTAGGAACACTTGATGTGCGGTGACGCCCTGAAGCAGGTGGCCGGAAAGGCTACGCGGCGGGGCATTTTTCATGTGAGAGGCACATCCTGCGTCGATGAACGCGTTCTATTTGGTCCCGGCCACCGCTGCTAAAGCGAATCGGTAGACCACCTGACTTTTCCTCGGCGAACCCCTGGCCCAACCGGCGTCGGGGGCCGATGTCCGCACCTGGACACCGCCCGAAAGACATGAAGTTTATGACTACTTTTGCTGCCCTTGGCACGCCCAAGCCCATTGCTGAATCCCTCGCCGCAGATGGCATCGAAGAGGCATTCCCCATCCAGGTCAAGACCCTCCCGGATACGCTCGCAGGCCGCGACGTCCTGGGCCGTGGCCGCACCGGTTCCGGTAAGACCATTGCCTTCGCCATCCCGCTCGTGGCCCGCTTGGCCGAGCGCGAAGCAAAGCACTTCCGCAAGCCCGGCCGCCCCATGGGCCTCGTCCTTGCACCGACCCGCGAACTGGCAACCCAGATCAACGCCACCATTGAGCCGCTGGCCAAGGCCATGGGCCTGAACACCACGGTCATCTACGGCGGCATCTCCCAGGCACGCCAGGAAAAGGCGCTGCGCGCCGGCGTCGACATCGTCATCGCCTGCCCGGGCCGCCTCGAAGACCTGATCCGCCAGCGCATCCTGACCCTCGAAGCCGTTGAGGTCACCGTGCTGGACGAGGCAGACCACATGGCTGACCTCGGCTTCCTCCCGGTAGTCAAGAAGCTCATGGACATGACCCCCACCCAGGGTCAGCGCCTGCTCTTCTCCGCGACGTTGGACAACGGTGTTGACAAGCTGGTCAACCGTTACCTCTCCAACCCGCTGACGCACTCCGTGGACGATCCCCAGGCCGCTGTCACCACCATGGAACACCACGTCCTGGTGGTCAACGATCAGACCGTCAAGAAGCAGCTCATTGTTGAACTGGCCTCCGGCGCCGGCCGCCGCGTCCTCTTCATGCGGACCAAGCATCACGCCCGCAAGCTCGCGAAGACCCTCACGGATGCCGGCATCCCCGCCGTCGACCTTCACGGCAACCTGTCGCAGAACGCCCGCGACCGCAATCTTGCCGAGTTCTCCAACGGTGACGTCCGCGTCCTGGTGGCCACCGACGTCGCAGCCCGCGGCGTGCACGTTGACGACGTCGAACTCGTCATCCACGTGGACCCGCCCACAGAGCACAAGGCCTACCTGCACCGCTCCGGCCGTACGGCCCGCGCCGGTTCCGATGGCACCGTGGTTACTCTGACGCTCCCCGAGCAGCAGAGCGACGTCAAGAAGCTCATGAAGGCTGCCGGCGTTGACGTTTCCTTCGAGCGGGTCACGGCCAACTCACCGTTGGTTGCCGATCTGGTTGGCGACATCGCGGACAAGGTTGATCCCCGTACCCGTGCGGCTCTTCTCGCGGCTAAAACCCAGCAGGGTGGCGGCACGTCAACTGGCGCCAACGCCCAGCGCAAGCGCGCCCGCCGCTCCACGCAGGCTGCTCCCACCGCTGGTGGCCGCGGTGGTCGGAACGGTCGCGGCAAGGTTGGGGCTGAGCCGGTTCGTACGGACACCAACCGTGCAGATCGCCGCGCAGCAATGAACGACGACGTCGCACGCAGCCCGCGCGGTCGCGGCAAGGCCGGCGCTACTCACCGCAACGACGTTCCCGGCTCGCAGGGCCAGAACGGCCGCAGCGGCCGTCCGGCTACCGGCCAGCGTTCAGCTTCGGCTCCGCGCACGGCATCCACCACCTCGACGCGTACGGGCGGGAACAAGGCCGTATGGTCCTCCGCTACGGGCGCGACGTCCGGCGGATCCTACGGTTCAGGTGCTTCCGGCAACTCCGGTCGTGGTGGTTCCGGCGCAGGTCGTCCGGCACGCAGCGGCCCGCGTCGTGCATCAGCTCCCGCGTCCAACGAGCGTCGCGGCCGCTAAGTCTCGCGTTGTGAGGCCCCCTCTGCACGTTTTCCGGAGGGAATTGCATGCAGAGTAGGCCCCACAAGTTACCAGCCTCGGGCGCGCCACTCCTCAAGGTGTGGCCGCTCGGCACCCAGTGTCGTGGGCAATCCATGGCCCGGGTGAACCAGGGTTTCGTCCGGATAAGCGTCGAACAGTCGCTCCTGCACGTCGTTCAACAGAGAAGTGAAGCGTGCGGAATCGTTCTGTGTGTTGCCGACGCCACCCGGAAACAACGAGTCGCCACTGAAAATGTGGGCCGGCCCGTCCGGATCCTGGTACACGAAAGCGATCGAGCCCGGGGTGTGTCCACGCAGGTGGACCGCCGTGAGCTCAACATCGTCAAACCGCTCAACGTCGCCGTGACCAAGGCGGACATCCACCGGAACCGGCAACGCATCGGCGTCGTCTGCTCCAGCTGAGGTGCTTGCGCTGGTGACGGCGACCAACTCAGGCAGCGCACGGACGTGGTCCCAGTGCTGGTGGGTGGTGGCAATCCTGGCCAGTTTGGGCTGCGCGGCCGTGTCAGCGGCACTGTCCATCAGAAGCTGCTGAATGGCAGGGAGGTCGTCGGCGGCATCGATCAGCACCTGCGTACCCGTGGACTTGGAAGTCAACAGATACACGTTGTTGTTCATCTCGCTGACAGAAATGCTGCGGATAGTGACGTCACGCAGTGAGTGAATAAGTGAATCCATTCGTTCAGCCTACGTTCTTGGCTTCGCGGCCCTGTGACACCCAGTTGGGGTCGGCAGAGCGTGAACCCACGACGGCGGCTGCGGCTTGGTGGAGCTTCTCAAGTTGTGCTGTTCCCAGTTGCAGGGACAGCGCCCCCAGGTTCTCGTCGATCCGGTGCGTTTTGCGCGTGCCGGGGATGGGGACCACAGAAATCCCGAGGCGCTGACCTTGGGTGAACAGCCAAGCCAGGGCTACTTGGGCCGGAGTTGCATCCAGCCCACTGGCTACCTCGCGGACCGCCGCCACTACGGCCTGGTTCGCATCAAGTGCCTCGTCGCCAAAACGGGGGATCTTGTGGCGGAAGTCATTTTCCCCAAGGTCGCCCGCGCTGACGGTTCCCGTGAGGAACCCGCGGCCAAGCGGCGAATAAGGCACAAACCCGACGCCAAGTTCCTTGGCTGCAGGAACAACGTTGAGTTCAACATCCCTGCTCCAGATTGACCATTCACTCTGGACCGCGGCAATGGGATGGACGGCGTTGGCCTGCCTGAGCTCCTCGGCTGTCACTTCAGACAAACCGAGGTGCCGGACCTTGCCCTCACGGACCAGCTCCGCCATGGCCTCCACGGTTTCCACTATCGGAACGCGGAGGTCACGGCGGTGCATGTAGTAGAGGTCAATCACGTCAGTGCCCAGACGGCGGAGGCTCGCTTCCGCCGCTTGCCTGATGTAGGGCGCATCCCCGCGGACTCCCGTGTACCCGTCCGCGGGGTTGCCCTCAATTCCAAACTTTGTGGCTACTTGGACTTCGTCGCGCCGCTCCTTCAAGAGCCTGCCTACGAGTTCCTCGTTGCTGCCTGCGCCGTATACATCTGCGGTGTCGATGAACGTAATACCGGCGTCCACCGCGTGCCGCAGCGTTTTGAGCCCTTCATCAGGCTCGATTCCGCCATAGACCGGGGTCAGGGCCATTCCGCCGAAACCGAGCTGGCTTACAGTGAGGCCATCGCCGAGTTGAACTTCAGTCATGAACTTCTCCAATACGCGTAGGTGTTCCAGAGTGCCCTTTGATGGCGTGAACTCCACGGACGCTACGGGTATTCCTGCTGGGGTCCGACTCTTGCGCTTACCCGCGCGCTGCGCACCTCCCTGCCCTGCGCACCTCCTTGCCGGCCATTTCGGGGGTTCCCTGCTAGAAGTGCCGGGCGCACGGCACGTTTCGCAGGGAACCATCGAAATGG
>NZ_SDXQ01000002.1:0-26390 GCF_006964045.1 Arthrobacter sp. TS-15
TACACGATCCGGTAAGCCCCATCCGACTCGCTAGGCTGGCCACATGCCTTCGCCGTGGACTTTCCTGATCGCCCTGCATGCCATCGCAGCGGGCTACGCCCTGATCTTCGGCGCAGTGAACCTGCTCCGCCGCAACAAAGGCAGCGCAGCGCACAAGATCCTGGGCCGCATCTGGGCGGTAGCCATGTACATCGTGGTCCTCACCTCCTTCGGGATCCGGACCATCGACGGAGGATTCAACTGGCTCCACGCGCTATCCGTCCTGACGTTCTGCACTCTGACCACGGGCCTGTGGTGCGTCCGCCGCGGCAACATCCGTGCCCATCAGCGGTTCATGAGCGGCAGTTACTTCGGCCTTGTCGGAGCATTCATCGGCGTCGTGGCCGTGCCTGACAGGCGACTCCCCCAAATGGCCATACACGACCTTGCCGGCCTCACACTCTGGGTAGCTGCCGTGGCCCTTACAGCCGGTCTGACCGTCGCGGGGCTGTTGCAGCTCCGACAGAAGGCCAGCGTTGCCCGTGCAGACGGTTGAATGTCCGTCCAGTCGTCCCGGTACGCTGGCGCTAATCTCGAGCGCTTGGCGAGACGGGATGCATGAGACGCCACCGGCGACACCACTCTGCTTGCCGGTTGCGTCGCGCTTCTCCGAAGCCACCGCGACGGCCATGGGCTGGACGAAAGCCACCGACCTGGGCACCGGCCTGGCCGACGTAAAGGCCGGCACGTCCGACGCGTACTACCCGGCGAACCCTGCCACGGTCACCATCCATGTCCACGGAGCCGACACGCCCCGATGTGAGAACCAACACCACAGAAATTCTCATTTTATCCCCATATGAGAAAATCAAGTAAGTGTCTTCGCAAAGGAACAAATGGCCTCACAGTCTCGACAGCCCCGCGGCATCTCTGCCGGCGGAGAGTTTACCGCCAGCGCACACCCCGAACCGGGCGCCTCCCTGACCACTGGTGTCGGAGGTTGGCCAGCCATTGGCTACGAGAAACATCCCTGGGAAACCGATCCTGACCGCGGCGCTTCCCGAAGGCAGCGGCTGCTGGCCCGCGACCCTTACGAGGCCGCAGTCGCCCCCGAGATCGCCCGCCTGGACCCGGCCATTGATTCCCGCACGCAGGCGCTGGTAGAAGCCGCCACGGTGGAGATGGTCCGCTTCGACGCCGAGCTGGGCCGGGAAACCACCCCGTTCGCGGCGCTGCTGCTGCGCAGCGAGTCCGCTTCCAGCTCCCAGATTGAGAATCTGACAGCCAGCGCACGCAAGATCGCCCTGGCCCAGCTGGGTGACACCTCCAGTACAAACGCCTCACTGATCGCCTCCAACGTCCGGGCCCTGCAGGCGGCGATAGACCTGTCCGAGGATCTGTCGGCGCAGAATATTGCGGTCATGCATCACTCCCTGCTGAACGCCTCCGACGAAAACATCGCCGGCGAGTACCGGGACGCCCAGAACTGGATCCGCGGCAACTCCCCTCACACTGCCGAGTTCGTCCCGCCCCATCCAGACAAGGTGATGCCGGCGGTGGAGGACCTGGTGGCCTTCATGCTGCGCGATGACATCCCGGCACTGACCCAGGCGGCGATCGCGCACGCCCAGTTCGAGACCATCCACCCGTTCGCCGACGGCAACGGCCGCACCGGGAGGGCCATCGTCAGCGCACTGCTGCGGGCCAAGGGCGTTACCGAAAACGTCACCGTGCCAGTGTCCTCAGGGTTATTGACGGATACCGGCCTGTACTTCGATGCTCTGGGCGCGTATCGCGAAGGGGACATCCAGCCGATCGTGGAGCGCTTTGCGGAATCCGCTGTCCGGGCTGTGGACAACGGCCGGCAACTGGCGGCAGACATTGAGGCGGTAGAGGCAAGCTACCGGAAACGTCTGGCCGGTAGTCCCTCATCCGTCCGCAAGGTCCTGCACCTGATACCACGCGAGCCGGCACTGACCGCTGAGATGGTCGCAGAACACACCGGAGCATCCCTGGCCACCGCGTACCGCGCTGTCGAACGGCTGGAGGAAGCCGGTGTCCTGTCATCCGCCGGCAAAATCCGCGGCACCCGCGTCTGGGTGGCGCCGGACATCATCACGGCCCTGGATGCCTTCGCATACCGGGCAGGACGCCGGAACAGGCACCGCTGAATTCTAAAGCGCTCAACACGTTCAGGCTGCTGAGCTCCGTCACGGAACCCTGGACGCTTCCGAATTCGGGACATTGGACATCCGGGTCATACGGTCGGCAACCACAGACATGCAGCCGTGAAAGACGTCCGTCCTCCACCGACTGCCGGTCCCATCCAGACGACACGTCCACCAGTGAGCGCCGTCGCTGTGTTGAAGGCCTGCAGTGCCGTGCATCGCAAACAAGAAAAACCCCTCCGTTCCGGGCAAAATCGCCGGAATGGAGGGGTTCGTGGAGCCCCCTGTCGGATTCGAACCGACGACCCCCGCTTTACAAGAGCGGTGCTCTGGCCAACTGAGCTAAGGAGGCACGCTTCGGTTACCCAAAGCAAAGCGCGAAAGAGCGCTAGATAAGGTTAGCCCAGACCATCCCCGTCAACGAAATTCGCTGCCAAGCAGCAGCGGCCGGCCACCCGCAAAGGGTGACCGGCCGCCGTCGTGCATTCCGCGAGGGTTAGCCCTTGGCGGTGATTGCCGTCTGGATCTCAGCGTTCAGGTCGGACCTGCCGTCCCACTGCTTGCCGTCGATGAATACGGTGGGAGTACCGGTGACGCCGATCGCCGCAGCTTCCTGGGTGGCAACCTTCACCCACGGACGGAACTGCTTGCTGTCGATGCAGGAGTCGATGTTGGCCGCACCGATTTCGGTGGCCATTTTTTTCAGGTCGTTGTCGGAGATGCCCGCTCCACCTTCAGCCGGCTGGCGTTCGAAGAGCAGGTTGAAGAATTCCGCGTACTTCTCGGGCGAGGAGTTCACTACGCAGGCAGCAGCGTTGGCTGCCCGTGAGGAGTAGTTGGTGGTGGACTGGCGGTCCAGGAAGCCGAGGGCACGGTACTCGAGGGAGATCTTGCCTTCGTTGCGCAGGTTGGTGAGAGATTCGCCGTAAGCGGTCTCGAACTGCTTGCAAACGGGGCAGATGAAGTCGATGTAGGCAATGACCTTGACGGGCTTGCCGGCCTCGGCCTCGCCGCCCGGAACGGTTACCGTAGCCGGCTTGGTTTCCAGGGGAGCCGGGACATCAGCGACGTTGACTGTGGCAGGTTCCGATTTCACCACTTCAGTGTTGGCCAGCAAAGTGATGCCGCCGTGAACGTTGCCGTTCGCCGGGGTGGGACCCTGATCGGCCACAGGCGCATTGTTGTTCTGGGCTCCAATGAACGCGAAGGCAATGACGACGATGATGACCACCACGGCCGCCACGATTCCCCAGCCGACAAGAAGCTTGTTGCGCTTCTCCTTCTTCAGCTGTTCTTCGCGGATTGCGCGCGCTTTCTCCCGCGCCTGGGCGGTTCTTTCGGCCTTGGACAGGCGTGATTCGTTTGCGGGGCTCATCAGTTCCTCGGGGTATTCGACGTCAACGTGCATAGCTTGGGGCAACGGGGCCAGTTTACGGGAGCAAACTTGAAGGTTTACCCACGCCCATTGACCCTGTTGTTGAACGATCAACTGCCCGGGATGATTCCGCTAGTAGGCTGGGAGGTGAATCACAGCAACCTTAGGGAGCATTGATGCAGGATTTGGCAAGTGAAAAAGTCGAGGCCGAACAAGGCACCCGGGCTTCTCCTACGAAGAAGCCCACGGCAACCAAGTTCGACTTCATGGTGGTCTCCAACAGGTTGCCGGTGGATCGCATCAGCGATGACAACGAGGAAAGTGGCTGGCGCCGCTCACCCGGCGGCCTGGTCACGGCCCTGGCGCCCATGATGACCAAGAGCGACGGCGCGTGGGTGGGTTGGCATGGCGCCCCTGACGAAACTGTGCGGCCGTTCAGCCACGAAGGCATGGACCTGCTTCCGGTCCAGCTCAGCACCGACGACGTTGAGCTGTTCTACGAGGGCTTCTCCAATGCGACCATTTGGCCGCTGTACCACGACGTCATTGCGCCGCCGGAATTCCACAGGACCTGGTGGGATTCCTATCGGAAGGTCAACAGGAAGTTTGCCGACGCCGTTACCCGGCACGCTTCCGAAGGCGCCACGGTGTGGGTCCAGGACTACCAGCTGCAGCTCGTTCCGAGGCTGCTGCGCGAATCCCGCCCGGACCTGAAGATCGGCTTCTTCAACCACATCCCGTTCCCTCCCCCGGAGATCTTTGCGCAGCTCCCGTGGCGTCGCGAAATCATTGACGGTTTGCTCGGGGCAGACCTTCTGGGCTTCCAGCGCCCCAGCGATGCCGGCAACTTCATGAGATCGGCCCGCAGGTTCCTGGGCGCAAGCGTCAAGCAGCAGCAGGTCCACGTCAAGGGCGCCGACGGCCAGGTCACCCACATCGCGCGGGCCCAGGCCTTCCCGATTTCCATCGATGTCGCCCAGATCCGCGAGCTCGCAGACCGGCCGGACATCATTGAACGCGCCCGGCAGATCCGCAAGGACCTGGGTAACCCCAAAACCATCCTCCTGGGCGTGGACCGGCTGGACTACACCAAAGGCATCCGGCACCGCCTCAAGGCTTTCGAAGAACTCCTGGCGGATGGGCACATCAAGGTGGAGGATGCCACGCTCATCCAGGTGGCAAGTCCCAGCCGCGAACGGGTGGAGCAGTACCGGCTGCTGCGCGAGGAAATCGAAGGCACCGTGGGCCACATCAACGGCACCTACGACACCATCCAGAACACCGCGGTGCGCTACTTGCACCACAGCTACCCGGTGGAGGAGATGGTCGCGTTGTACCTCGCGGCGGACGTCATGCTGGTCACCGCGCTGCGCGATGGCATGAACCTTGTTGCCAAGGAATACGTGACCGCCCGTCAAAACGACGACGGTGCACTGGTCCTCAGTGAGTTCGCCGGTGCTGCCGATCAGCTCAAGCAGGCATTCCTGATCAACCCCCACGACATCGATGGCCTCAAATCGACAGTCCTGAAGGCCATCACCCTGGATCCCAAGGAAGCCCGCCGCCGCATGAAGCTGATGCGCAAGCAGATTCTGGATCACGACGTCGATCACTGGTCAGCTGAGTTCCTGGCCGCCTTGGAGGAGAAGGTGGTCCGTGATGACAGCTGAGAGCCTTTCACTGTCACCTGAGCTGCTGGAAGCCGTCCGGCGCATTTCCGGCACCGAGCACCTGTTGGTTGCCCTCGATTTCGACGGCACCCTCTCCCCGCTGGTTGACCGTGCGGAGGACGCACGCCCGCTGCCCCGGTCCGCCGCGGCCTTGGAGGCCCTGGCACAACTACCGCGCACGACGACGGCACTCATCTCAGGCCGCGCACTGGACAGTCTGCGGCTGGTCGCCTCGCCTCCCGCCGGTACGTTGCTGATCGGCAGCCACGGCGCTGAGGTCTGGCTGGGCGAGGGCTCTTTGGGCTTGGAACTGGACGAGGAACAGCGCACAAAACTGGCCGCGGTGCGTGAGGTTCTTGCCGAAATCGTGAACATCGCCCCGGGGACGTTGCTCGAGGACAAGCCCGCCGGCGTCGTCCTTCACACCAGGATGGCCGACGACGACGTTGCCGAAGACGCCGTAGAGGCCGCGATGCGGGTCCTCCGGGAGCACCCGGGTGTCTACCTAAAAACCGGCAAGCGCGTGCTGGAGACCTCCGTAGTCCATGCGTCCAAGGGCGAGGCTGTGGAGTTCCTCCGTCAGGCCACCGGCGCGACGGCAATCCTATTTGCCGGCGACGACGTCACTGATGAGGATGCACTGGGCCGGCTGATGGGCGACGACGTAGGCATCAAGGTAGGCCTGGACTTCACCCAAGCCCAGTATCGGGTGGAAGCCCCTGTGCACGTGGCGGAGCTGCTTGAGGCCTTGCTTCGCGAGCGGCGGCAGGTCACAGCGGGGGCCTGAGGAAGTGACGAGCACAACTTGTGACGTTCGTAACATTTAGGTGGTTAGTCAAAAAGTCTGACATACTCTTGGGTGTGATGTGACGCACAGTACCGTGCGGCGTCACACGATCCTCCCCGGCCATTGGCCGGGGAGTTCAACTGAAGAAAAAGAACCATTCACAACGGATCGTCCGGCACGTACCTGCCGGTGAAGGGATTGATAACTGTGGCTACAGTTACTTTTGATAACGCTACGCGTCTGTACCCGGGCACAGATAAGCCCGCCGTCGATAAACTCAACATCGACATCGCCGATGGCGAATTCCTGGTCCTCGTTGGACCCTCCGGTTGCGGTAAGTCCACCTCCCTGCGAATGCTCGCAGGCCTTGAGGATGTCAACGCCGGCCGTATCCTGATCGGTGATCGCGACGTCACGGACGTCCCGCCGAAGGACCGCGACATCGCGATGGTCTTCCAGAACTACGCCCTGTACCCGCACATGACCGTTGCGGACAACATGGGCTTCGCACTGAAGATTGCCGGCGTTTCCAAGGAAGAGCGCGCCGAGCGTGTCCGCGAAGCCGCCAAGCTCCTTGACCTTGAGCAGTACCTGGACCGCAAGCCGAAGGCACTCTCCGGTGGTCAGCGTCAGCGTGTTGCCATGGGCCGTGCAATCGTCCGTAACCCCCAGGTCTTCCTCATGGATGAGCCGCTGTCCAACCTTGACGCCAAGCTCCGTGTCCAGACCCGTACGCAGATCGCATCCCTGACCCGCCGCCTGGGCGTCACCACCGTTTACGTGACGCACGACCAGGTAGAGGCCATGACCATGGGTGACCGCGTTGCTGTGCTGAAGGACGGCCTGCTGCAGCAGGTTGACACCCCGCGCAACCTCTACGACCGCCCGCAGAACGTCTTCGTTGCAGGCTTCATCGGCTCCCCGGCCATGAACCTGCTGGAACTGCCGGTTGTTGACGGCGGCGTTCAGTTCGGTGGAACGGTCTACCCCGTGCCCCGCGACGTCCTCCAGGAAGCACACGGCCAGACGGTTACCGTTGGCTCGCGTCCTGAAGACCTCGAAACGGTCGGCAACGGCGAAGGCCTCCAGGTTGAGGTTGACGTTGTTGAAGAACTCGGCGCCGACGCCTACGTCTACGGCCACACCATCCTTGATGGCAAGAGCCACGACATCGTTGCCCGCGTCGATGGCCGCCGCCCCCCGATGAAGGGTGAGTCCATCTTCGTTCGTCCGCAGTCCGGCCACGTGCACCTGTTCGACACGAAGACCGGCCTCCGCTTGGGCGACTAATCCCGCCGGCTAGTACATCCGCATTTTGATAGCGGCCCGACCCCTCCAGGTCGGGCCGCTCTCGCGTTAACCTAACTCCTGCGAAAGAATGGCATGAACACGACGGACACCCTGATTCCCCGCCCCTCCCACGTCGCACTCCTGGATGACCCGGCCTTCACGCTTGCCTCCACGGCACGGATCAGCGCGATCGACTCAACTGTGCCGGTTGCCGAACAGCTGGCTTCACTGCTGCGCGGCGCCACAGGTTTCGCGTTGCCTATTGTTGAGGACGCCCGCCCCGGCGACATCTCGCTCGAGTTGGCAGAAGCGTTCGACGGCGGCCCCGAGGCATATGTGCTTATTGTCGCCGAATCCGGTGTCGGGGTAACCGCTTCCACTCCTGCCGGACTCTTCTACGGCGTCCAAACACTGCGGCAACTCTTCCCCGCGGCCATCGAGTCCGGGAGCCGGAGCCACAGTGCAGGCTCCGGCGCAGACGGCGCCTGGGTGATTCCCGCCGTCGAGATCGCAGACGCACCGCGGTTCGCGTACCGCGGGCTGATGCTGGATGTTGCGCGCAGCTTCTTCACCGTGGACCAGGTGAAAGAGCAGATCGACGTCATGACTCAGTTCAAGCTAAACGCCCTCCACCTGCATCTCACCGACGACCAAGCCTGGCGCATTGAAATCCACGAGCCCGCGGAGAACCCTTCCGCGCTGCCCTACGCGAATCTCACCGGCGTGGGTGGCCAAGGCGCTGTAGAGGTGTCAACAGCCATCCCCGTGCGGGGCCACGAAGGCTTCTACACACAGCAGGACTTCCTGGACATCCAGGCCTATGCCGCCGGCAAGAACGTCCTGGTGGTGCCGGAGATCGACCTCCCGGGCCACGTCAACGCTGCCCTCGCCGCGATCCCGCAGCTGAACCCTGACGGCAAAGCCAAGCCGATGAGCACCACGGCGGAGGTAGGCTGGTCAACGCTCACCGAAAACTTGTCCGCAACCTACGAATTTGCCCGGGAGGTCCTCGGGCAACTCGCCGCCATCACGGTAGGCCCTTACCTCCACGTCGGTGGCGACGAAGCGAAGGTCACCGAGCACGACCACTACGTCTCCATGGTCCAACAGTTCGTTCGGATCGGCGCAGAAACCGGCAAGACCGTGGTGGGATGGAACGAATTCGCAGCCGTCGAGCTTCCCGAGGGCGCTGTGATCCAGTACTGGCACGGCGATTTCGAGGCCGTGGCACGGCAGGCGGAACGCCATGGGGCCAAAGTGCTCATGTCCCCCGCAGACAAGACCTACCTGGACCAGAAATATGCACCGGACAGCCCCATCGGGCTTGAATGGGTGGAAGGCGGGCCGTTCGACTGGGCCGACTACTACAACTGGGATCCAGCGCAGGGCGGTCTGAAGGACCACCACATTCTGGGTGTCGAGGGCGCATTGTGGTCCGAGACAGTCCGGGACAACCAGCAGGCCCAATGGCTCCTCTACCCGAGGGCTGTCTCTTTGGCGGAAGTCGCGTGGTCCGGTCAGGAGGTTCGCAACCCCGGTGACTTCCGACGTCGGCTGGGCGCCTTGGGCGAGCGGCTCGCCAAGCAAGGTGTCGCCTTCCAGGAAGCGCCCGACGTCGAGTGGTCCGCCGTGTCCCAGTGGCCGTTTCCCGAGGCAGAAACATCTTCCCCTCCCAAGTACGGAACAATTGAGGCATGAGCGAGCAAAACGAAGCCCAGTGGCACGACGAACCCACCGACTACGGGCAGATCGGCAAGCTCCCCCGGAAGGAAGCCGCCAGCGCGCAGGACACTGCACCTCCCGCCAGCGTCATCGGGTCCCTGAACATCACCGCGGCTGCTGCCGATCCTGAACTGCTGGATCTCCCATGGCACATCGCGCTGGAGGACTGGCCTGCCGAGAACCTGGCGGCACTGCCCCGCGGTATCTCCCGGCACATCGTGCGTTTCGCCCATTTGGGTGGCTCGGTCATCGCCATCAAGGAAACCTCGGAGCACGTTGCCCGCCACGAGTACCACATGCTGCGGAAGCTGGCCCGGCTGGACGTTCCCTGCGTGGAGCCGGTGGCTGTCATCACGGGCAGGACCACCGCGGACGGCAGGCCGCTGAACCCGGTCCTGGTCACGCGGCACCTGAAATTCTCCATGCCGTACCGTGCGCTGTTTTCCCAGATGCTCCGCAAAGACACCTTGACGCGCCTCATTGATGCCCAGGCGCTGCTGCTGGTGCGCCTGCACCTTGTGGGCTTCTACTGGGGTGACGTTTCACTGTCCAACACCTTGTTCCGCCGTGATGCCGGCGCCTTCGCCGCTTACCTGGTGGACGCCGAAACAGGCGAGCTCTACCCGGACCTCTCCATGGGTCAGCGTGAATACGACCTCGAAATCGCCCGCGTGAACATCGCCGGTGAACTGATGGATTTGCTGGACGGCGGACTCATCGAGGAAAAGGTGGATCCCGTAGCCACCAGTGAGCTGATCATGGACAGCTACCGCCGGCTCTGGACTGAGCTGACGGAGAAGGAATCCTTCGAGCTCGGCGAGAGGTGGCGCGTGGCCGCCCGCATCCGGCGCCTCAACGAGCTGGGCTTTGATGTGGAGGAGTACGCCATCAAGACCACGGCGGACGGATCCACCATCCAGCTCCAGCCCAAAGTGGTGGACGCCGGTCACCACCAGCGTCGTTTGCTGCGCCTTACGGGCCTGGACGCCCAAGAGAACCAAGCCCGCAGGCTCCTCAACGACATGGACCAGTTCCGCGCGGACAACAACCCGGACCTGGACGAGGAAATCAGCGCCCACATTTGGGTCAGCCAGATCTTCGAGCCCATTGTGCGTTCCATTCCGCGTCATTTGGCCGGAAAGCTGGAGCCCGCGGAAGTGGTTCATGAGGTGTTGGAGCACCGCTGGTACATGAGCCAGAAGCAGGACAGGTACGTGCCCCTGGCCGAAACCGTTCAGTCCTACCTGGACACCGTGCTGCAGCACCGCCGCGACGAGGCAGCCATCATGCTGAACCCGGACACGGAGCTTCTCAAGATCCTTGAAGTTGAGGTTGAGGAGTCCGGCCGGTACGACGACGAGGACGAGTACCCGGACGCAGACGACTAACGAGTTTTTGTACAGCTAATGCCCCTAAGAGGGCTTCTAAAGGGCGTTAGCTGTACAAAAACTCACGGTTCCAGTGTCTCGGCCAGCCCGGCCAGGACGGGTTCGCGGCCCAACTCGATGTGTGAGTACGCCAGGGAGTAGGCCAGATCCGGCTTACCCTTCAGGATGGCGTTGCAGAGTTCGGTGTGTTCGTCGCGTTGGAGCTCATTGCTGCGGTTGTGGGCCAGCCCAAAGATCCAGCGCATGCGCCCAAACAGGGGTTTCACGGATTCAATGAGCAGCCTGTTACCGGACAGGCGCACTATTTCGGCGTGGAGCTCGGCGCTGATCAAGGCGACGTCGTCGGTCCGTTCGTCGTCGATTGCTGCCTTGGAGGCCTCCATGAGTTCCACCAGCCGACCGCCGTCGCTGCCTTCGGCCACACGCGTGGCAGCCATGCGCGCGGCGAACGTCTCCAAGCAGAGCCGAACGTCGAAAAGCTCGTTGACATCCGTGAGGGTCAGTTGGCGCACCACGGCACCGCGGCGGGGGAAAGTTGCCACAAAGCCGTCCTGTTCCAGGCGCTGGATAGCTTCGCGCACGGGAATGCGGGAGACGTTGTAGAGCTCCGAAAGTTCACGCTCGCGCAACCGCATACCCTGCGCGTACGTTCCCGCGACGATGCCTTCCAACACCAGTTGGTAGACGTTCTCCGCGCGGGCCTCTTCATCGCGGCCATTCCCGTTCTCCGGCATCGCCTCAGCCACTGTCAAACTTCCCTTCATGCAGTCGCCAGTCCTTTGAGTGACGCTCCCCCTACGCTACTTTGGTATACAAGAATTTCACAGCACCCGCGTTTCGTTAACACGGGCGTCGGCGATCAACAGACCTGCCATCAGAGGAGCAACCATTGAATACCCTGATCCGCGCCGTCCGCCCCTGGGGGCAAGCGCTCAGTGACGTCACGCTCGTCGCTGGCGAAGCAGGCGGCAAGATCACCGCCGTCGAACCACACAACCCTGCGCGCGTGGTCCCGGATGGCGTCACTGTTGTCGAAGGACGTGGGCGCCTGCTGCTGCCATCGTTCTCGGATGTCCACGTTCACTTGGACTCCACCCGGATCGGCCTCCCGTTCCGGGAACACACCGGCGGTCCGGGTGTGTGGACCATGATGATGAACGACCGCCTGAACTGGCGCAACGCCGAGGTCCCGCTGCAGGATCGCGTGAATGACACCCTGGGACGGATGATCGCCAGGGGCACCACGCGGGTCCGCTCCTACGCCCAGGTTGATGTGGACTGCAAGCTGGAGCGCTTCGACGCCGTTGCTGCCGCCAAGGAGAAATTCGCTGGTCAGGCATCCGTTGACATCATCGCGTTCCCCCAGGCTGGTCTGTTGTTGGAGGAAGGGACGGTGGAACTCATGGAGGAGGCGTTGAAAGCAGGCGCCAACGTGATGGGCGGCATCGATCCCTGCACCTTGGACCGGGACCCCGTCAAGCACTTGGACATCGTGTTTGGACTGGCAGAGAAGTATCAGGTTCCCATCGACATCCACCTTCACGAACCGGGCGAGCTGGGCGTCTTCAGCACCGATCTGGTGCTGGAGCGGACCAAGGCGCTGGGCATGCAGGGCAAGGTCACCATGTCCCACGCGTACCAGCTGGGCAGCGTCAACGAGGCCACTACACGCAGGCTCATTGATGCCTTCGCTGAGCTCGATGTCTCCCTGGCGTCGGTTGCTCCTTCTGCTGCCGGCCAGTTGCCCATCCCGCTCCTTACCGAGGCCGGTGTTCGTCTGGGCTTGGGCGAAGATGGCCAGCGCGACTACTGGTCCCCCTACGGCAACACGGACATGCTGGACCGGACCTGGCAACTCGCTTTCACCCATGGCTTCCGCAAGGACCAGCTGATCGAGCACTGCCTGGCCATCGCCACCATCGGTGGGGCGAGCATTCTTGACCCCGGCGCAACCAGGCTGGAGGACACCTCCCATCGTCCCGGCGTCGAGGTCGGTGACCCGGCTGAGCTGCTCCTGGTGGACGGCGAAACGGTAGCCTCCACGGTGATGGACCGCGGCAAGGACCGCACTGTCATCCACGCCGGAAGGGTGGTAGCTGACCAGCTGGAACTCGTGTAGCGGCCGCGGAGCCCGCTCTTGTTCGATTCCTCGCCGTTCAACGGTATTGGGGGCGGATAAGGGCGGGTTTTCGCTTTAAGTGCTACTCGCCGCGTGCCGTGGGAGCGCCATCCAGGGGCGACCACCACGTCGCCGGGGGCGTCACTTTGAAGCGGCGCCCGGTCACTTCGCTAGGCGTGATGCGGATGAACTGGTCCTTCTGCCCCGCCTCCCAAGGGAACAGCAGGAGACCGACCGTATCAAGCACGTCCTGGGTCAGTCTTACGGCAGAAGCGTGGCCCTTGACCACCACGCTCCACGCCACACCTGTTTCGGCATTGACGCCGTCGGCTTCGATGGCAACCGGAGCATCGCCCAGAGCTGCATGAAGTTTGGTGCCTTCACCGGTCCGGAACACCAGGGTCCCGTGATCAACTTTGTAATTCACGGGAAAGATGTCCGGGTGATCCTGCACCACAACGGCGAGCCTGCCCACCGAGACACTGCGGAGGAGCTCCCAACACTCGTTGGTCTCCAGGACTTCAGTAGCGGGCGTTTCCGGCTGATTTGTACCTGTTGCTGCTGAGTTGGTCATATGGCCGAGGATACGCCGCCGGGCTGCTGCCCGAACAGGCCCTTCCCCGGTTTCCGGGCAATCGGACGCGGTGCCCGCCTCTGCACAATCCTTCGAATAGCCGGGTTATCGAACCACCGTGGCTTTGGTAGTTGCTTGCTCAGGAGGCGCCGCCCGCTCCGCTGACTCCGTTGCCTCCAGGCTGACGAGGGGTCCACGGATAGCAAAGAATCCTGCACCTGCCAGCACTACGGCCTCCGCGGCGAGCGCCCAGAACGTCAATGCCCAGCCGCCGGTGATGGTGTGCAGTACCCCGGCACCCAGCGGGCCGAGGGACGCCAACGCGAAACCAAATCCCTGGCTCATGGCGGAGAGCCTGCCCGCCGATTGCGGCCCATCGGAGCGGATCACCACCAACGCCATGGCCAGCCCGAATCCAGCGCTTTGGACAATGCCGAGGACGCCTACTGCGAGGAACTGCAGCTCAAGTGGTGCCATCAGAACTCCAAGCAGCGCAGCTGCCACGGACAAGCCAAGGCCGGGCGCCATGATCCTGAGGATGCCGGGGCGGCCAGCGAGCACGGGAGCCAGCAAACTTGCAGGCAACCCAGCAAGACTGAACCACGCCAGCAGGGCGGCAGCATCGGCTTGTGCGAGCCCTCGGGATACCAAGTACACCGCCAACCAGGACGTGATCGCGAAGTAGAGCATGGCCTGGAGTCCGAAGAACGCTGTCACCGCCCACGCCGTGCGTTGCTTCCGGAGCGGAGTGACCACATCAGTGGCTCCGGTGACGGTGCCCGCAGTGGTGGGTGCCGCCGTCGGGCGTCCTCCGGATCGGTGGATCAGGAACGCGCCGATCAGCGCTGGCACCGCCCACACGGCGAGCGCTGATGCCAGGTTTCCACCGAAGGCCTGCTCCAATGGCTGGACCAGCCCGGCACCCAGCGCAGCGCCGAGGCCGAATCCCATGGTGCACAGGCCAGTCCACCAGCCGGTGCCGCGGTTGGCTTTGACGATCTGGGGCACCAGCACGCTGGCTGTCATGATCGCCATGCCGGCCAAGAAGGTTCCGGGCAGCAGCAGTGCGGGCACCGTCGCCCGAATGACCAATGCCGCGGCCAGAACCAGCAACGCCACCGCGACGGCACGACCTGTCCCGAGTCGTTGAGCCAGCCATGGCCCAATGGGGCCGGAAATACCAAAGGCCAATACCGGCAAAGTGCCCAGTACTGGAAGCAGGGACGGATCCAGGCTGAACACTCCCGGCACCTGATTCATCACCCCGGCAACGGTGGTAATGGCCGGTCGAAGATTGACGGACACCATGACAAGCGCGATCAACGCTAGACCCACCCTCAGCCTCGGATTCAGTAAAGATCCAGCCTGCCGCTTCTCGCGCACGTCATTCCCCTCATAGCAACTTTGGTATACCAAGTAAGACTATGAGGGGGATGACGTAAAGTAAATACGTCGTTCTGAAAGGAAGTGCAAGAGTCAGAATGCAACCACTCCGAGTCTGGAATACCAAGAAGCACACGTGCGGTCCGCCAGAGAGTTGGAGGTGATAGAGCGTCACACCCAAACACGCGAGACGTGATAGAGCGTCACACCCAAACACGCGAGACGTGAGAGAGCGTCACACCCAAACACGCGAGACGTGATAGAGCGTCACACCCAAACACGCGAAACGTGATAGAGCGTCGCCGGACCACGGATCAGATAGCTTTTCCCGGATTCAGGATTCCCTGCGGGTCGAACAGCTCCTTGATCCGCCGCTGCAGCTCACGCAGCGGTTCGGGTTGCTCAAGCCCGAGCCAACGCAGCTTGTATTGGCCCACGCCGTGCTCGCCTGTAATGGTGCCGCCCATGTGGAGGCCTACGCGGATTGATTCGTCCAGGGCTGCGTTGAGTCGTTGGAGTGCGTCTGCGTCGGTGGCGGGGTCTACGCGGTCCATCCAGAACGTGGGGTGCAGGTTTCCGTCGCCGGCGTGTGCCACTACTTTGAGTCGAACCTGGAATCGGGCGGCCATAGCCTCGAGTTCAGCCACGAAGTCCACCAAGCGCGAGCGCGGGACGGCGATGTCTTCGCCCACCCTGAATTCGTCGTCCACTTCGACGCCGCGACTGTTTCTGCGTAGTTCCACCAGCATTTCGGCTTCTTCGCTGGCTTCAGTGGTGACTGTGGCGCCGCCGTCGGCGAGTACTTTCCGGACGACGTCGGCTTCTGCGGCCGCTCCGAAACCGTCGGTTTGGATGAGCAGCAGGGATTTGCCGCGCTTTTGGAGGTCGCTGCCGTTCAGTTCGTCCAGCTGCACCAAGGTGCCGTTGTCCAGGAGTTCCATGATGGCGGGCTGTACGCGGGCTTTGCCTACTGCAAGCACACCAGCGGCGGCGCTGCGGAAGTCCTGGTAGAAGGCGGCGATCGTGTGGATTTCGCGCGGCAGGTATTTGAGCCGAACGGTCACTCCCACCACAATCCCCAATGTTCCTTCGGAGCCCACCAGTAACGCGGTGAGGTCGTAGCCCGCCACGCCTTTGAAGGTTTGGTGGCCGGTGTGCATCAGGGAGCCATCGGCCATGACGACGTCCAGGGCGAGCACGGAGTCGCGCGTCACGCCGTATTTGGCGCAGCGCAGTCCTCCGGCGTTGGTGGCCACGTTGCCGCCGATGGTGGACATTTTGTAGCTGGCCGGGTCGGGCGCGTACATGAGCCCGTGCTCGGCGGCAGCGGTGTTGAGGTCGGCGTTGATGACGCCGGGTTCGACGACGGCGGTTTCGTCGTCGGGGTTGAGGTCCAGGATGCGGTTCATCCGTTCCAGGCCCAGGACGATGCAGCCTTGGGTGGCGTGCGCTCCCCCGGAGACGCCGGTTCCTGCACCCCGGGCGACGATGGGCACTTGGTGTGCCGCGCAGCTGCGAACGATGTGTTGCACGTCTTCGACGGACTCGGCCCACACCACAGCGAGCGGCAGGTGCCGCTCCAGCAGCGGTCCTTGATCCATGGAGTATACGGTGAGGGTTTCTTCATCCTCGGCCACCTGCCCGGCACGGAGTCCGGCCGCGAGCTCTTTCAGGAATACTTGTTGGCCTGCCGAGAGCCGTGAGTGTTCCCGGCGGCCCGCGGTCCAGGTGTTGATGCTTTCCTCTGATGTTCCGGCCATAGCCGTTTCGTCCGACACAGTGGTCCCTCCACGTACGCACCGCGGACACGCCAAACCGGCAGTCTTCGCAGTGTTTTAGTGCTCCCAGTCTAGCCAGCCCGGAACGCTAGCCAGCCCGGAACGGCAGGGCACGGCCACGGCCGCCGGCTACCCGGTGGCGAGCACCGTCCCCGGCAGCGCCCAGATTCCTGCGGAGACACCTTCGGCACGTAGGCAAACATCGTCGACGCCGGATGGTCCGGCGGGTGCGGAGCTCGCCGTTCCGGAGTGGTGCAGTGGCGGGGCGAGTAACGCTTCGAGCTGCTGGCTGGAGAGGACAGCGTTGTCGAGGACCACCTCGGCCGTGTCCCTCGCGACGAATACCAGCGCTGAAGATTCCAAACTTTCCCGGATGAAGACCAACGCGTCGCCCTCGGCGTGCAGCCAGCGCACCCCGCCTTCAGTCAGCGACGGCAGTTCCCTGCGCAGCCGCGCAAGGTTGGCGTAGAGGGACCGCATGTCCGTCCGCACGCGGCTACCATCAGCCCATGGCATGGGCGTCCTGGAGTCCTCGCCGTTGAACCCAACAAACCCGAACTCGTCGCCGGCAAACATGACCGGAACTCCTGGAAGGCAGAAGGTGAGGGCGGCACCCACAGCAGGACCGCCGTCGACCATCACCGTTGCCGCGCGTGCGGTGTCGTGCGTATTGAGCGCGTTCATATTGTTTTGCAGCACACCCCAGCTAAATCCCGCGGCGAGGTCCAGATGTGTTGCCAGGAAGTCCTCAGCATCGATCTTGTTGGGCCCGGATTGCGGTGAGCCGAAGAAGTTCACGTTCGGTGCATCTTTGGCGAGCCAGGACCACAACGGCCGGGTCAGGTGGGAGTACGTCATGGCTCCCTGCCAGTGCTCGCCCGTGAAATCCGGAGAGGCATCGGAGGTGGACTCCGCCAGCAGGGCCGCGTTCGGGTTGATTTCGCGCACCCGGTCCGCAATGAGCCGTGCCACGTCATGGTTGAGGTCCACCGCGCCCAGACGGCCGGTCATGTTGCCGACATCGATCCTCCAGCCATCCAGATTGAACGGCGGCTTGAGCCAGCGTGCCACCACGGAATCATCATCCGTCACGAAACGTCGGCGGAGTGCATCGGAGGACCAGTTGAACTTGGGCAGTGACGGCACGCCCCACCACGACTCGTAGCTGGAATGGTCGGGGCTGAAGTAGTAGTAGCCAGCTTCCTCCGAGCCGGGATCCGCGAGCGCCTTGACGAACCATTCGTGGGCGTCGCCGGAGTGGTTGGCGGTGAGATCCCCCATGACTTTGATGCCTCGCGCATGTGCAGCTTCCACCAAGTCCACCAGGGCCTGGTCTCCGCCCAGGAGCGGGTCCACGGAATCGAAGGTTGACGCATCGTAGCGGTGGTTGGATCGTGCGGGGAAGAACGGCGTCAGGTAGAGGATATCCACCCCCAAGTCCTGCAGGTGATCGAGCTTTCCCGTGATCCCGGGAAGGTCTCCCCCATAGAACTGGGTGGCTGCCTGCTCGCCTGTCCCCACCACCTGGGCGTCCCAGGAACATGCGATAGCCCAGTGCGGAGTCGGATGATTGCCCGCTTGGGCGGATCGCGCGAACCTGTCAGGAAACACCTGATACATGGTGCCCTTGCGGAGCCACTCCGGAGCCGCCGGGAACGTTGTCAGCCTGAAGTCTGCCGAGTCGGAGACGTCCCGTCGGAACAGGCCTTGGGCGTTGAGGTTCCAGTAGCGCCGCCCAATGGTGCTTCGGCTCGCCACGGTGGCGGCAGCATCGTCGTCGTGCGTTTCAGTGACTTCCAGCAGGAAGCGGTACTTGGCCACCGGGTTTGCCACGAGCATCGCCGCTTCCCACCAGTCCCAGCCATCAGCCGAGCCGAGCCTGATCGCGGCGTCGTAGCGCGGCTCGCCGTCCTGGACGGACCGGACCCAAACCTTCGACGCCGGCCCCCACCCCTGCGGGACGCGCAGCCGGAGCCGGACTGTTTCGCCGAGGGACACGGCATGGGGAGCATAAAGTCCGGATCCGTCATGGTGCGGAAGGGCGATTGGCATGGTCAGCCTTTCACTGAGCCGGCGGTGAGGCCGCTGACGATGTACTTCTGCAGGAAGAGGAACAAGGCCATGACAGGGATGGCCGCGATGACGGCGCCGGCTGCGAAGACGCCCCAGTTTTCGGAGCGCTGCTGGGCCACATAGGAGTAGAGCCCGACGGCGAGTGTCTGGCTGTCAGGATCGGTCAGGACAACGCTGGCGATGACGAACTCGCTGGAGATGCCTATAAACGCCAAGAGACCCACAACAGCCAGGATGGGGGTGACCAGCCGCAGGATGATGCCGAAGAAGATCTGGACGTGGCTGGCACCGTCGATCTTCGCCGCTTCGTCCAAGGACTGCGGGACCGTGTTGAAGAACCCGTACATCAGGTACGTGTTCACGCCCAGCGCGCCGCCGAGGTACACCATGATCAGGCCCAGCTGGCTGCCCAGCCCCAGGGCGGGGATTACTTGCGAGATGCCACTCAGGAGCAGGAAAATCGCGACGACGGCCAACAGTTGCGGGAACATCTGCAGTAAGAGGAGGGTCAACAGTCCCATCCGTCGGCCTTTGAAACGCATGCGGGAGAACGCGTACGCGGCCATGGCGCCGAGGAAAACGGTGGCGGCGGACGTTACCGTACCAACCACCAAGGTGTTCACGAACCAACGGCCGAAAGGTCTGGTGGGATCGCTGAAGAGTGCCACGAAGTTGCCGGTATCGAACCTGGAGAAGAGTCCGTTGGAACCCACCAGGGTGCCGTTGGAATCCAAGGCAGCGGATAGAACATACAGGAGCGGGAACACGGCGAAGATCGTGGTGACGATGCCCACCACATGCCGCCAGCCTTTGTCCTTAAACCAGACCCCGAACGGACGGCGTGCAGGCGCCAGCGGCGATGGGCCGCCGTCGAGCGCTGTTTCCTTGGTGGCGGCCAGTGTGCGTACGCTCATCAGTTCACGTCCTCGAGTGCTTTGGTCTGTTTGAAGCTGATGGCCGAGATAGTGGCCACGATGATGAAAATGATGATGGCCAGCGCGCTGGCCAGTCCGTAGTCGCGCCCTGTGCCTTGGCCGAACGCCACCTTGTACACCAGCGTGATCAGGATGTCGGTGGATCCGATATCGCGATCAGTGTCCGCGAAGCGCGGCCCACCACCGGTGAGCATGTAGATGACGTTGAAGTTGTTGAAGTTGAAGGCAAAGGAGGAGATCAGCAGCGGCGCCACGGACACCAGGAGCAGCGGCAACTTGATGGACCGGAACACCCTCCAGGCCGAGGCACCATCCATGCGGGCGGCCTCGTCGATTTCAGACGGCAGCGATTGCAAGGCGCCCGTGCAGACCAGGAACATGTACGGGAAGCCAAGCCACACATTGACCACCAGCACGCTGATCTTGGCCAGGACAGGGTCCGTAAGCCACCCGATGTTCGCGCCGCCCAAGAGTGTTTGGTTGAGCCAGCCGAACTCGGGGTTGAGGATGCCGGACCACACCAGGCCGGACAGGAAAGCGGGGAACGCATAGGGCAGGATCATCAGGATCCTGTACGCCTTCTTGCCGCGAAGGTCCTCACGGTTGAAGGTGATGGCCAGGAAGAGGCCCATCACAAAGGTCAGGGCAACGGATGCGATGGAGAAGGTGAACGTCCAAAGGATCACACCCAGGAGTGGCCCGCGGAGGCTGGGATCCGTGAAGGCCCGCACGAAGTTGTCCATGCCAACATCGATCTTCCAGCCGGTGGCCAGGGTCTCCCCGTTGGCGTCGGCGAATGCGCCCTTGCCGTTGTCGCGGTATTGGGTGCCGGTATCGGTGTCCGTGAAGGTATCCGTGGCGGCGTCATAGTTCAGTGCCGGCTTGAACTGGTAGGCCGTGCTGCCGTCCGCAGTGCGGAGCGTCCCATCGGCGGGATCGTCCGAAACCGGGACTGTGATCTTCAGGATTTCCTGCTGATTGGCCACGATCTCCTGGAACTTCAGCGTCTGGTAACCCGCCAGGGAGGTGGCCTTGCCTGTCGAGTCTTTGCCGGCTTCCGGGACCTCGGTGAGCGGATCCTCACTGCTGCCGAGTTGTGCCTTGCCAGAGGGATCCGTGAACAGCAGGTAGAAATCACTGCCCTTGGTGAGCACGGACGCCTTGTAAGCAGGCGAGTCCGGGACGCGCTTCTGGGCTGTCATCTGGATGGCCGAAATGGCATCTTCCTTGGTGCTGTTGTGCCCATCGCCGTAGTTGGTGAAGGCGATGTAACCGCTGAACACCACCACCAGGACCTGGAACACCAGCAGGAACAGTACCCCTGGAGCCAGGTACTTGGCCGGTAGCCCACCCCTACGGAGGTAGATCCAGTTGATGGCCAGAACCACCAGTGAAGATACCGCCAACGCGGGCCACGACTGGCTGAGGAACAGCATCATCAGGACGTACACCGCAAAAGCGTCCACAAGTCCCAGCAGGACAACCTTGAGGATGGTGCCCTTGAGGGAATCCGGGTGGCGTACGGGCTTGGCTGTGGGGCGGGCGCCGCTGCCGGTGCGGGCGCCGCTGCCGACGGACTGTTCCGGGCTCGGTTGGCCTTGGGTTGCTGGCAGTTCGCGGAGATCTGGTTTTGGCATTGTGGATCCTTGAGTGAAGCGGTTGGCGACAGGCAGGGCCGGGCGGTGGATTGCCGCCCGGCCCGGGGCAGACCGGTGGAGTTATCCGGTTGTGGTGCTAGCCGCCGATCTTGGACTTGATGCTGTCGGCCATCTTGGTCCAAGCCTCAGCCGGATCTCCCTGGCCCTTGATGATGGCCAACTCGGTGGCGCCCCAGTCAGCCCACACCACACTCATTTCAGGGATGGCCGGCATGGGGACGCCCGTGGCACCGATCTTTCCGAACGCCTCCACAACGGGATCGCTGGCGGCCTTCTCGAACGAGGCCTTCAATGCCGGCGGGCGTCCGCCTGCCGCATACATGGAATCCTGTGCCGACTCGGAGGTGAGGTAGTTGGTGACGAACTCATTGGTGGCCAAGGCGTTGGCGCTCTTGGCGCTGATGAAGAAGCCGTTGACACCGATGAACGGCTGGGCGGGCTCGCCGCCGGCAGTGGGCAGTTCATCCACGGCCAACTTGATGCCCTTCTTCTGGACGTCCGGAACGTTCCACGGGCCTGTCAGGAAATACGGGGATTCTCCGGCCAGGAACTTCTCCTTGGCAATGTCATTGGTGATGTTGGAGTTGATGATCTTCTCGCCGGCATCACCCCAGGAGGCCAGCTTCTTGGCGAATTCGACGCCGGCAGCGTCACCGATGAGGAGCTGCTTTGCGTCATATCCGCCGTCGGCACTCTTGCCGAAGACCTGTGAGCCCATGGAGGACTGCAGCGGATACAGGTGGTAGGGATCGCCCTGTTTCGGATCCATGCCCACCAGGAACGGGAATGCGGCTTTGCCGTCCGCAACGGCTTTCTTGCCGTTGGCCACTACTTCGTCCAGCGTGGCGGCTTTGCTGTCCACGATGCTGGTGTTGCGAAGCAAGGCGATGTTCTCGATGGCGTACGGGACACCATAGACGGCGCCGTTGTAGGTCATGGCCTTGATGGAGGAGTCCTGGAACTGTGCCGCTTTGTCACCCAGCTCAACGGGGGCAATCACACCGTTCTGGACAAACTTTCCAATCCAGTCATGGGGTCCAACAATCAAGTCCGGCCCCTGGCCGCTGGGTACCTGGGTGATGAAGTCGTCGCGCACGGCGGCGAAATCCTTGACCACAAGCTTCACTTCGATGCCGGTATCGGACTTGAACTTCTCCGTGATGTCCTTCAGCGCCGGAGAGCGCTCGGCGTCAACCCACATGGTGATGACACCGGCTCCGGCAGCCTTGAGGTCCGGCTTTGCAGCATCCGAGCTGGGCGTAGTGGAGGCGCTTCCACCGCAGGCGGTCAGTGCCAGGGCAGCGGCCACGGAGATCGCCCCGGCGGCGAAAACACGCCGGGTTGTTTGAGTCTCGAGGGTAGTGTGCACCTTCATTGGTGTCCCTTTCGTTCTTCTTTGCTTCGACGGCAAGGGCTCTAAACCCATCGCATCGCCGGTGACTTTGCTCACAGACTGCAAGCGCTTCCACACACTACAGGTACATACGCGGAATTGAAAAGACCCCACCTTGTAAATCACTCAAAGACAGCACCCTTAGGGCTGGAAGCGTTTACAATTTTGAAAATTCTCTTCTACGATGTGTTCATGTCCGTTGACTCATTGCTCTCGGTTGCGACCCACGAGCCCACTGCAGCTTTCACGCACGTGACCCCCGTCCACCACGCTTCGAAGGCGCACGGATGGTGGCGGTCCGCTGTGATCTACCAGATTTATCCGCGGTCCTTCCGCGACCTCAATGGCGACGGCGTTGGAGACTTGGCGGGTATCACCGCCGAACTGCCGCAGTTGGCGACGTTGGGCGTCGACGCCGTGTGGTTGTCGCCCTTCTACCGCTCACCTCAGCGGGACGCCGGATACGACGTCAGCGACTACTGCGACGTCGATCCCCTCTTCGGCACCCTGACCGACTTCGATGCCCTCATCGCAGAGGCCAACAGGCTCAACTTGCGCGTCATCGCGGACCTCGTCCCCAATCACTGTTCCGAGCAGCACGTCGCCTTCCAGGCCGCGCTTGCCGCCGGCGCCAACAGTCCGGAGCGGGATATGTTCATCTTCCGCGATGGCCTGGGCCCCGACGGCAATGAGCCTCCCAACAACTGGCAATCGCACTTCGGTGGCCCGGCATGGACGCGCGTCATGGAGCCGAGCGGCAACCCCGGCCAATGGTTCCTCCACCTCTTCGATTCCTCGCAGCCGGACTTCAACTGGGACAACCCGGCCGTCCATGCCGAGTTTGAACGCGTCCTCCGCTTCTGGCTGGACCGCGGTATCTCCGGCTTCCGGGTGGACGTCGCCCACGCGCTGGTCAAGGCAGCCGGACTCCCTGACTGGGGTGGACGCGCAGACGGCAACAGCTCCGAAGGCTTCCCGGGACACGACGCACCCATGTTCGGCCAGCCCGCCCTCCACGACATCTACCGCCGCTGGCGCTCCATCCTGGAAGAATACGGACCGGACCGCATCCTCTGCGCGGAAGCCAACGTTGACCCGCTGCCCCGGCTGGCCCAGTGGGTTCGAGCCGATGAAATGCACCAGGCCTTCAACTTCCCCTATCTGCACGCAGGACTGGACGTGAACCGCCTGCGCCACATCATCACCGACTCCCTGATCTCCCTGGACGCCGTGGGGGCCCCGAGCACCTGGGTGCTGTCCAACCACGATGTTGTCCGGCACGTTTCCCGCTTCGGCTACGACGGACCAGGACCCCGCGACGGTGACGGCATCGGCCCCGACGACGTGCAACCCAACGAAGAACTCGGACGACGACGGGCTGCCGCGGCCACCATGTTCATGTTGGGCCTCCCCGGTGGCGCCTACCTCTACCAAGGCGAAGAGCTCGGCCTCCCGGATTCCTCCAGCATTCCCGGCAGCATGCGCCAGGATCCAACGTTCGCCCGTACCGGCGGAGCCCGCATCGGCCGTGACGGCTGCCGCGTTCCGCTCCCCTGGCGTTCGTCCGAACCCCACTCCGGGTTCGGCAGCGGCCTGGACCCCTGGCTGCCCCAGCCCGAGTCCTGGCCCGCCCTGGCAAGGGACAAGCAAGAAGCGGATCCGGCGTCGCACCTTAGCCTGTACCGGCGGATGCTCAAGCTCCGCACCATGCACCGCCTCGGCGAGGGCTCCCTGGCCTGGGTGGAGGACTACTGCAGCGAGACCTCGCTGGCCTACCTCAACGGCAACACCCTGGTGATGATGAACGTCGGAGCCGAGGCAATGCCGCTCCCCGCAGGCGAAACCATCCTGCGGAGTTCCGCGGTGGAAGCCGGCGCTGATCTACTGGCTGCTGATCTACTAGGCTCGGGGGAGACAATCTGGCTAACAGCCAGCTAACTTTTCCACCGAGGAGCAGCATGACCGGCATCAAGGACGTAGCCGAGCGAGCAGGGCTGTCCGTTGCCACGGTCTCACGGGCGCTGAGCGGAAAGGGCAACGTATCCCCCAGCAGCCGGGAACGTGCCCGCTCCGCCGCTGCCGAGTTGGGATTCGTGCTGTCCTATCATGCGTCAAGCCTGGCTTCCGGGCGCACGCACAACGTCGGCCTGGTGGTGCCCTCAGTCCACCGCTGGTTCTTCTCAGCGGTGATCGAGGGCGCCTCCGCGGCGTTGCTTGAGGCCGGCTACGACCTCACCCTCTACAACATCGGTGAAAACCCCGCGCACCGGCAGAGCGTGTTCAACGACTTCCTGCTACGCAAGCGGGTGGACGCAGTCATTGCAGTGTCCTTGGAGCTCAGCGAAGACGAGATCCAGCAGCTTCACGCGGTGCACCGGCCCATCGTGGGCATCGGCGGACCGTTGCCGGGAGCTTCGACTATCAGGATTGACGACTCTGGACTCGCACTGAAGGCCACCAACCACCTGTTGGGCCTGGGCCACACCAAGATCGCGCACATCACGGGTCATGAGGCCTATGACCAGGACTTCCACCTGCCTGGAACCCGCCGCAGCGGTTTCGAGAAAGCAATGAACGACGCCGGCTGCCCGGTCAGGCCGGAATGGATCGTATCCGCGGACTTCACGATAGAAGGCGCTTACTCGGCGGCCCGGCAACTCCTGGCCAGCGCGCCGGAGCGCCCCACAGCCGTCTTTGCGGCGTCGGATGAAATGGCCATCGGCACCATCCTGGCCGCAAGGGACTTCGGCCTGCGCATCCCCGACGACCTGTCCGTCATGGGCATTGACGGGCACGATCTTGGCAATGTCCTTGGCCTGACCACCATCGACCAGGATGCCAAGGGCCAGGGAGCATTGGCCGTCCGGACTCTGCTGGGCGCCATCAACAACGGGTTGGTGCTGGAACCTGCTGATACCGAACACCCCACCAAGCTGGTGGTTCGCACCAGTACCGCGGTGCCGAGGGCCGGCACCGCCTAAGGTGCCTCTACGGCAGCTGCCGTTCCATGACGAGCTCCAGTTTCGATGTGTCCTGCGGATAGGGTCGGCTGGCACCCGTGGTCTGGAATCCGTGGCGCCGGTAGAACGCAAGCGCCCTTGAGTTGTCCTCGTGCACCCCAAGCTCCATGCTTTCGGCCGCGAAATCTCCGGCAGCGGCTTTGCACGCCTCTTGGAGGAGTTCGTCGGCCAATCCCAGGCCACGATGCTCAGGTGCCACATAGACGCTGATGAGCATGGCCTGCAGCGGCTTCTCCGGGATCCGGGGGTGCTTGACCACCACACGCATCAGGCCGCAGAGTTTGCTGTCCTCTTCGCCCGTATCGGCAACCAGGGTGATGCTGGCATCGCCGGACATCGCGGCAGCACGCTCCTGCCACTGGGTGTCTGTTTGCCGGCGGGCCGCGTCCAGGCTCTCCACGTAGGCCATGGGCGTATCCGTGAGCATCTCCAGGCGGACAGCCTTCAACAACGGCCAGTCATTAGCGTGGAGCCTGCGGATCCTAGGCAACTGCTCCGCCCATGAACCTCACGTAGCGCTCCAATACACGGGGCCACCCCTCGGCGTAGGACGTGCGTGAGGCCGCAGGGTCTTCGGCGCCCTCCCAGCCGTCATGGATCAACCGGACTTCAGTGCCCTCCTCCACGGCCCGGAAAACCACGCGGATCTCCGTGGACCACAGGGGCGTACTGGCCGGATACCAGCTCGCGTGGAAGGACAATGGAGGCTGCCAATCGTCGATAGTCCCCCATACTGATGTGCGGCCATCCTCGGCCGTCTCCAGTATCAAGTTCTCTTCGAACTCAACATGAGATCCTTCGCCGTACACACTCTCCTGCTCCAGCGGCCACCACAGATGTGGATGATCGGTGAAACCCTGGAAGGCATGCGAGACGTTGGTAGGAACCACAACAGTAATGATCAGGGGGTCAAGGCCATCGCCGGCCTGTTGGGACGGCTCGGGCTCCGACTCTGGGTGGCTGAAAAGATTTTCCATGACCACCAACTCTACCGGGGGCGGAAGGTACACAGGTGGGTTAAAGTCGAAGAGCCCCAGCCAGTGGCTGGGGCTCTTCTCAATGGTTGTCCGGCGGTGTC
>NZ_SDXQ01000020.1:0-24593 GCF_006964045.1 Arthrobacter sp. TS-15
GGGGGAAGGAACGCGGGGAGTGCTTGCTACTCGGCCTTTGCTACAGGCTTCTCCGCGGGCAAGGCCTTCAGTCCGGCAGCACAGCCCACGATTCCCGCGATGAACAGGAGCTTCAACGGACTCGCGGTTTCCACACCTGTGATCATGGCCCAACCAACGGTCAGCGCAGCTCCGATACCAACCCACACCGCGTAGGCAGTGCCGAGGGGGATTCGTTTCACGGCGATACCCAGGCCGAGCATGCTCAGCACGGCGGTGATGGCAAAAACCACAGTGGGCATGAGTTGCGTAAAGCCGTTGGACAACCCCAGAGCCGTGGCCCATACGGCTTCCAGCAGCGCTGAAGCCAGGAGGATGATCCAGTAGAGGCCGTTGCCGGTGTTCTTGATGTTTCCAGTGTTCTTAGTCATGGCTATGCCACCACCTTCAGGCCAATGACACATGCGCCGATGCCCGCAAGCAAAAGCAGCCGGGCCGTCGTCGCACGTTCAACTTTGGTAACCATGGCGTACGTGGCTGTCAGTACCACGCCGACACCAACCCACACTGCGTAGGCCGTGCCGGTGGGAATGGATTGCATCGCAATAGCGAGTCCGGCCATGCTGGCCACGACAGATACGAGGAAGACAACTGTGGGGACGGGTTTACGGAAGCCCTTGGAGCGATGGAGAGCTGCTGCCCAGACGGCTTCGAGTGCCCCGGAAAGAATGAGAATTAACCACGACATGACATTTTCCTTTGGCCAGTCTTGTCGCATGCCGGGTACTGAACCGTCGTCCGGAGGTTCCAGAGGGGAACCTTCATTTCAGGCTAGCAACTCCCCTGCGGGGTGGCCACCTCTGGTGGTTAACGTCACCAGCTCAGGCGTGCGACGGGTCCACATGATCGATCGAGATGACTGCCACGAAGCCCCGGCCTGAGATTTCAGGGCTGCGGGTATCCGAGCCAACCACGGCGTCGTATCGGGAGAGCTCGACTGGTTCACCGACGCTGGGTGCCGGACCGTCGCCGTCGGATCCTTCCTCCACAGCGGCTGGTTCCTCCACAGCGGCCCCGGGCGCCACCGTGGCCTTACCCTCAAGCAGGACGGCCAGCTGGCCCTCGAAGACCGGGTGCGCGCGTTTCTTGGAGATCTCCACAATGGAGGTGTAGCCCTTGAAAGCACCTTCGCGTGCGATGACGTTCAAATCCCGGATGTCGCCGGTCGGAAGGGTGGCCGAGGATGCAGCCTCGCCCGAGAAACGGAACGGACGGTACTTCTCCAACGGATGCTCCGAGCCGTCCACCGTGAGGAGCAGCAATTCGCCGTCGATGATGGTGATGACCCGCTCCATGCCCGGAAACACAGAAAATTCCCCAGCCTTGGAAACGTCCGCGATGCTGACGCGCCAATCCCAGGCGCCGTCCTGTGCGGAGGCAGCCTTCGGATGGCTGGCGAGTTCGCGCGTCACCCCGCCCCCATTACGCCACGGTTCGGGACGGATGTCGGCAAAGCGGATAATCTCCATTCGACCAGCCTAGTGGTGGACGCGGCTTCTGCGTTGGCTTTGCAGCTTGCTAACGTCATATGTGGAAAACGTTCTGACTACGGCTGGAGGCATGGGAATGTTCGTCAAAGTGTGCGGCTTGAGCACGCCCGAATCCGTCCGTGAAGCGGTGGACTCCGGTGCGGACGCGGTCGGGTTCGTACTCACCGCCAGTCCGCGCGAAGTCAGCCCGGACCAGGTGCGCATTTTGCTGCCGCTGGTGCCGGAGGGTGTCCATGCTGTGGGTGTTTTCCGGCATGAGGAAGCCGATGCGGCGGTGGCTACGGCTCGTGCCGCCGGCCTCGAATGGGTGCAATTGCACGGTCACCGGACAGCCAACGACGTCACAACAGTGCACGACGGCGGGAT
The DNA here is from genome assembly GCF_006964045.1 of Arthrobacter sp. TS-15. Lineage (NCBI taxonomy): Bacteria > Bacillati > Actinomycetota > Actinomycetes > Micrococcales > Micrococcaceae > Arthrobacter > Arthrobacter sp. TS-15. Next base: position 1,896 of record NZ_SDXQ01000020.1, read on the forward strand.
GCGGCTCATCCGGGCCGTCACCATGGGTGCCTCGCAAGATGAGTTCGCTGATCTGGGCGAGGATATTTTCCTGATCGATGCCGCTATTCCCGGCTCAGGGGAGTCGTGGGACTACGGCTCCGTGCGCGCCAAGGAACTTGGCGGTAGGGAATGGCTGCTGGCCGGCGGGCTTGAACCCGGCAACGTGGCCTTCGCAGCAGCGGCGGCCGGTGCATGGGGAGTGGACGTGTCCTCTGGCGTCGAAGCATCCCGCGGAGTGAAGGACCTGGCCAAGATCCGTGCCTTCGTCGAAGCCGCCAAGGCCTGACGCTCTCTCACTTCCCGTTGGCTTTTCGCTGACGCTCTCGCACTTCCCGTTGGCTTTTCGCGGTCGCTCTCTCACTTCCCGTTCTTTCTGGTGGTGATGTGAGAGAGGATCGGTGGAAACCCGCGATTTAGTGAGAGAGGATCGGTGGAAACCCGCGATTTAGTGAGAGAGGGTCTGCCTGTCGCGGGCACCCCCTAGACTCACTTCCAAGAGCACGATTAACCTCGAAACTTCGAACCCACGGAAGCCAGGAGTCACGCAATGAGCACGGAACAGTACACCCTGACCATGAGCCGCGAATTCGATGCTCCCCGCGAGAAGGTTTTCGAGGCCTGGATGGAGCCGGACAAGCTCACCCAGTGGTTCGGGCCCGTGGAAGTGGAGGCTCCCCGCGATCAGATCATCGTCGAGCCCCGGGTTGGCGGGGTTTGGCAGGTAGTGATGGTGTGGTCGGATGAGAACGGCGAGCAATCTGCCCCGATCGAAGCCACTATCTCCGAGCTGAACAGCCCGGCTCTTTTGGTGGCACAGGCCAAAGCCGCCCCGGACGCGGACCACGAGTACGAGGAAATGCACCTTGAATTCGAGGACCTCAACGGCCGAACCAAGATGAATCTCATACAGGGTCCGTTCGCTTCCGAAGAGTGGGTGGAGATGACGCGCGACGGCTGGGGCACCTCGTTCGATAAGCTGGATGCGCTCCTGGCTAGTTGAGGAACTGACCTGGGCCTGGGCGCCGCTGGAAGTCAGGGAAGATTCAGGGCAGACCCCTAGGCTTTTTGTCGGGCCTGCAGGGGAGAATGAAGACTATGAAAACGCTCCTTAACATCATCTGGCTTGTCTTCGGTGGGTTCTGGCTGGCCTTGGGTTACTTCGCGGCAGGCATCATTTGCTGCGTACTCATCGTCACTATCCCGTGGGGCATCGCTTCGTTCCGGATCGGTGCTTACTGCCTGTGGCCCTTCGGCCAAATGGTGGTTGAGAAGCCGGGCGGTTCCGGGGTGTTTGCGCTCTTGGGCAACGTGATTTGGCTTCTGGTTGCAGGTATCTGGATTGCGATCGGTCACGTGGTCACGGCAGTTGCCATGGCCATCACCATCATCGGAATCCCGCTAGCCATCGCCAACCTGAAACTGATCCCGGTATCGCTGATGCCCCTCGGTAAGCAGATTGTGCCCACCAGCCAGCCGTTCGTCAGCACCTACCGATAAGCAGCACCTACCGCTAAGACGCAACCACTGCGCCGGTGAGCAGGTCGAACCGGAAGGTGCGCTCCGAACGCACCCTTCCGGCGTCGGCCTCTGCCGTGAAAGTGAGGTCCAGCGTTTTCCGGGCCAGATCGGTCTCCGTGATGGTGTACGTCGGGGTGAAGTACAGCGCGTGTTCGCCGGGTTGCAGGTCCGTTGGCGGGAAATTGTCGGGGTTGTTGTGCGGTCCGAGAAGCACGACGCCGGCAGCCGGCTCGGTGCCGCGGTTGCGGATGCGTCCGGTGAAAGCCAAGATGTCCCCGGCCTTGTAGCCAGCGATGATGGGGCCGTAGTTGAGGTCTTGGGCTTCGCGGGTGCCAAGGACCTGGTTACCGGCGTAGCCTTGGCCGATTTCCTTCCAAGTCTGCACGTCCCATTCGCCGTCGCTGTTGGCCGGAATCACGTGGTAGTCACCCGCGTTTTGCCATTCCGCGGGCCTGCCCGGAGTGATGGACCGCAGCTCCATGTCGAAGACGAGCCCCGCAGTGTCCGAAGAGTCCTGAACCGCTGCAGCTCGGTGAAGCTGCCTCGTCAGTTGCCCGGCAGGGATCGACGCGAACACGATCTCGCGGTAGCCGTGCCGCTCGTACAGCACCCCGATGTTTCCATTTGGCAGCCGCGTAACCGTCGAGTAAGCGGAACTGTCCTCGCACAGCAACAGCTTGGCCGGCCAGGTGGCGCCGTCGTCGGGGGAGAGGCTCAGGACCGTCTTCCGACGAAGATGAGGGTCCTGATTGTTGCTGGCGATCAGCCACTTGGAGGTCTCGGGTGTCGCGTAGGAATCAACGCTGGGAAGGCCGTCGAAGCGCGCCACGGAGCCGTTGTCACTGGGGTCGGGTAGTTCCGGGATGGCCTGCAGCGGGCTCCATGTCTGACCGCCGTCCTCGGACACAGCAGACAACCTGCACGGCGTTGCCCGCGAATGCAGGAGCAGCCGGCCATCGTCCAAGCACACAACCTTGTTTTCGTTGGGCCCAATGCCGCCGGGACCGGTTCCGATCATGTCTCCGAGGGACCAGGTCCCGCCGTGGTCGTCGCTGTATGCGGACGCAGCCATGATGGCTCCGTCTGCCAACAGCACATACTGTTGCACCAGCCGGCCTGCAAAAGGGCCGGTGTGTATCTGGATTCCCTGACCAGCCGCGGCGAACAGGCCAGTGACGGCACCGTGCTTGAGCTGTCCGGTGAGCCGGCGGTGTTGCCAGGTGTCGCCGTCGTCGTCTGAGAAGCTGACGTCCGCATGCTGCACCTCGTCCTCGGGCTCCAAGCCGGTGACGGCTTCGAAGAAGCCCGCATGCGTGCCTGCGGCGTGGAACATGAAAATCCGCCCGGTTTCCGTGTCGACCAGCAAGCTTGGATCGCCGAAGCCGTGGAGCCCCGAGCCCGTGCGCACAAGCTGCTGAGGCTCCCAGGTAACTCCGTTGTCGTAGCTGCGACGCAGGAGAAGATCTATGGGATTGGGGAGGTCGTCCAAGTTGGGTCGGCCGTCGTAGGCAGCCAGCACAGTTCCCCGAGTACTGACGGCGAGGGCCGGGATGCGGTACTGGCGGTAGCCGCCCACGCCGCGGACGGCCAGGACGTGCTCGACGTCGGGTACAGCCAGCGGGAGTTTGGGGGAATCCAGGAGGTAGGAGGTCACACCTCCATGGTAGCCCCGGCTGCAAAGACCACCAGAAACGTTGACGAGTAATCTTGGCGGGTGACCACCAAAGCCCAGCCCAGCGCCCAGCACCGAGCCGAAGCACTCAAGGAGCGGGTCTATGTGACCTTCACCGGGCTGGCGGTTGTCCTCGCCCTGCAGTCGCACGCGGAGACACTCACTCCAGGGGAAGCCGCTTCGACGCTGGCCATCACAGTGGTGGGAACATTGCTGGCGGTGTTCGTGGCCGACTTCGTCTCGCACCTGGCCGTGCATGCGAAGACCCCCAGCCGTTCTGAGCTGGCGCATATGGCGCGGACCAGCTTCGGCGCCTTCGGGGCGATTGTTCTCCCATTGATCTTTATCGCGGTGGCTGCCATGGGCCGGTGGAGCGTCGAAACCTCATTGCGCGCATCAACGGTCGCCCTGATTACTGCCCTGGTCCTCATCGGCTATCTGGCGGTTCGCCGGGTGAAGATGTCGTGGTGGAAGAAGGTGATTGTGCTCGGTGCGGAGTTCCTCCTGGGCTTGGCGGTGGTAGGACTGGAACTCCTCGCGCACGGCTGAGGCGCGGAACTCGCGCGGGGCGTCGAGCGAACCGCTCACCCGAGTTCGCCGGTGAGGTTCCGTCGCGCGGCCGTCAACCAGAGTGCCTTGGCGCGTTCGCTGTGGAACAGGGGATCCAGCCTCAGGAGGTCACGTACGACGGCGGCGCGCCCCTTCGCGAAGTCGTCGTCACTGACGTGGGCGTAGTCTTCGCGGACGGCGGCACGATAGCGGGCATAGGACTGCTGGTCGCTGCCGAGCACCGAGAGGTCTGCGTCGCACAACATTGCACCCGCGTAGTCGCCTGTCTTTGGACTGTGTGTGGCGGTGAGTCGGACCAAGCGTGCCACCTCGGCCACCTCGTGCGGAGCCAAACCAGTGGACGTTAGCCGGTCCTCTGCCAAGCGTGCGGACTCTTCTTCGTCCTGCCCTGCGACCCCTTCATAGACGGCATCGTGGAACCACGCTGCCAGCAAGACGGTCCGGGCAGGCTGGTCCGGTTGGGCCAGTACATCCAAGGCCTCAAGGACTGCCAGGAGATGTGTCCGGCTGTGGTACTTCCTGCGGTCCTCTCCCCAGCGTTCCAGCAACTCAAGGCCCAGCTCCTCGTGGCCGGGATAGGTGCTGTTCCATCGTTCCATTAAAGGTATTGTCAAGGCCTTGCTCCGTTCACGAGCGGGGATGCGGAGTCCGCTGGCTATGAGTTTGCGGACCAGGATGCGGGCCTCCACAGGGATGGCGCCCGCGGATACGAGGTCGTCGTATCGTCGTTCGGGGACGTCGTAGTGGTCTCCGTCGAAGGCTCGTTCGGGAACGCCGGCGGAGGCTGCGAACGAGTGCAGCTCTTCCAGCGACGTGTCCGAAACCAGGTGTGAAAAAACGGTTCCATGCGCTGGCCACAAGGGCGGATCCACGTAGATGGCCATGGCCAAAGTGTAGCCCCGGACGATCCTTCCCAGTTGCCGGCCATCGGGACGTCTACCGCCGTGCTACCGTCCCGGAAGTACAGGCTTCACTGCCCGCGCTGATCACGGCAACTGGGAAGGAGTGCAGGAAACTCAGCGCTCGGCCGGCAGGATGTTCTGGTTGCCGCGGAACACGTTGTCGGGGTCGAACTCGCCCTTCACCAAGGACAGCCGGCGGTAGTTCTGTTCGCCGTAGGCCGCCATGATCCGGTCTTGCCCCTCGTCACCTATGAAGTTCAGCCATACGCCGCCCGTGGTGTAAGGGGCGATGTCTTGCCGAAACTGCTTGACCCAAGCCTTGGCTTCCTGCCCGCCCTCACGGGTCTCGGACAGGCCGAACGGGTGGCTGACCCACGAGGCTCCGCGGTGCTGCAATGGTGTGTTCGCGGCAGCCGGTCCGCCCACGGCTCCGCCCCAACGAGCCACCAGCTGCTGCGAGTGCGGGCCTGGAAGGCGCTGTGCCGAGTCCACCAGGAGGTCCAGGGCAGCATCGGACAGTTCGTCGTGGTAGTCGGCGCTCCAGTAGTTGTAGAGGTCCGGAGGGTCATCGATCATGCATTGGAAGTCCGCGTATCCCATGGGTGAAACCAGGTCCACCGAGGGGCCGAGGTCCTTGAACGGCTTTGCATGCTCCTCGCCGGCCTCAAGATCGCCCGCGTAGATGTATGCCATCCCGACGGCGAGCTTGCCCACCATCTCTTCGGGGACGAACTCTTCCGGCGGGGCGGTGAGGTACACCAGTGCTGTCCCCACGGCGTCGGGTGCCTCCAAAGCAATCTGCCGGTAGGCGCGCGACAGATCCGGTGCGTCGTCCCCGGGGAACAGCATGAGGCCGGCCACCACCGAAGGTCCGAGGTCGTGGAGCTGGAACGTCAAGGACGTAGCCACGCCAAAGTTTCCGCCGCCTCCGTGGAGGGCCCAGAACAGCTCCGGATTCTCGTCCCGGCTGGCGGTCACGCGATCGCCGGAGGCTGTGACGAGGTCTACCGAGAGCAGGTTGTCGCACGCGAATCCGTATGAGCGCTCCAGCCATCCGGAACCACCGCCAAGTGTGAAGCCCGAGACTCCCGTGGTAGAGGCGCGTCCGCCCGTCACGGCCAGCCCGTACTGCTGGGTTGCGCGGTCGAACTCGCCCCACGTGAGTCCAGCGCCGGCCGTGGCGGTCTTGGCATCGGGGTCCACGCTGATGGACTTCATGGGGCGGACGTCAATGACCAAGCCGTCGTCGTTGGTGGACATGCCGGCCACCGAGTGCCCGCCCGAGCGCACGGCAACATCCAGATTGTGGTTGTGCGCATAGCGCAGCGCCTCGGCAACCTCGCCGGGATCTGAGCATTTGGCGATGACAGCCGGCCTGCGGTCGATCATCGCGTTGAAGAGTTTTCGGGCGTCGTCGTAGTCCGGGCTGTCCGGCCGAATCCATTCCATGGGACGTTCCTTCGGATATGAAACTCTCCCCTAGAACAGGGTACGGCGGCCGGTCCCCGTGGACCATGGGTAACGCAAAGAAGTACGACGACGGCGGCGCACCACTTTCCGCCATGCGCACCAGAGCTTACGGGAGCGTCGGGCGGCATCGGGCGCGCCAAGAATGCAAAAGGGTGGGGGCGACGGAAAAGGGTGCAGCCAACGGGCGGCCCGCTGTCCGCGGTCATCTTTTGTTTGCGGATCATCAGGTGCCTCAGATCCGCAAATACGGCACTATGATGCATTTATGCCGCACATACGAATTTCCGAAGCCGCGCGTTTCCTAGGTGTCAGCGACGACACCGTGAGGCGCTGGACGGAAAATGGAACTCTCACTGCGCTCAAGGACTCAGCCGGGCGGCTCGCGGTGGATGGACTGGAACTGGCCACACTTGCCCGCGGGCAGTCCCATCTCCCTGATGATCCCTCCCGCGCGGCAAGCTCAGCACGAAACCGCTTCGTCGGCTTGGTCACTGGCATCACCGCGGACAAAGTGATGGCCCAGGTTGAGCTTCAATGTGGCCCGTTCCGCGTGGTGTCGCTGATGAGCAGCGAAGCCGTCCGCGAGCTCGGCCTTGAACTTGGCTCGGTGGCCACGGCCGTGGTGAAGGCCACCACAGTCATCATCGAAACACCGCAGGGAAAGAGCGTCATATGAGCATCCTCCGCAAGCCTCTTGCCGCACTTCTGGTTGCAGGTGCGGTCGCGGCAAGCTTGGCGGCCTGCGCCTCGGGCACCACACGTCCGTCCACAGGCTCGGCCAACCCGGGGTCGTCCATGTCCGGAGAGATCACCGTTTTTGCTGCGGCATCCCTGAAAACCACGTTTACCCAGTTGGCCAAGGACTTCGAAGTTCAGCACCCGGGCACCAAAGTGACTCTCAGCTTTGCGGGCTCCTCAGATCTGGTCACGCAGATTACCCAAGGCGCTCCCGCGGATATTTTCGCTTCGGCCGATACCAGGAACATGACCAAGCTTGACGACCAAGGGCTCGTGGAAGGCACCGCAACCAACTTCGCTACCAACGTCCTGGAGATCGCCGTCCCACCCGGCAATCCGGCGTCGATCTCTTCTTTTGCGGACCTTGCCAAGCCGGGCGTCAAAGTGGTGACCTGCGCCAGCCAGGTTCCCTGCGGCGCTGCAACGGAGGCCGTTGAAAAGGCCGCGGGAACAACGTTGAGCCCGGTGAGCGAGGAATCGTCAGTGACCGATGTCCTGGGCAAAGTCACCTCGGGCGAGGCTGACGCCGGCTTGGTGTATGTCACAGACGTCAGGGGCGCCGGCGACAAGGTCAAGGGCATAGCATTCCCGGAATCGGACGAGGCCGTCAACACTTACCCGATTGCCACGGTTGGCACTAGTAAGAACAAGGAACTCGCAGCCGCCTTCATCGCAAACATCACCAGTGAAGCAGGCAAGAAGGTCCTCAGGGATGCCGGCTTTGGAACGCCGTAGCGGAGGCCACGGGGAATGATCAGGCATAGCGGCTACCACGGCGTCCCGCGCTGGATTTATGTGGTCGCGGCCGGGGGCGGACTTTTGATGGTGCTTCCCTTGGCGGCGATGGTGTTGCGGGTGAACTGGCCACAGTTCATCCCGCTCATTACCTCCGAGTCCTCGCTGGCCGCGCTTGGCCTGAGCCTGCGGACCTCGGCAGCCAGCACCGTTCTGTGCATCGTGCTGGGTGTACCTTTGGCGTTGGTCCTGGCGCGTGGCGATTTTCCGGGCCAGCGGTTACTGAGGGCGTTCGTCCTCTTGCCGCTGGTACTGCCACCGGTGGTGGGGGGCATTGCGCTCCTGTACACCTTCGGCCGGCAGGGTCTCCTCGGCAAATCCCTGGAGCAGGTGGGAATCCAGATCGCGTTCACTACTACCGCAGTTGTTCTGGCTCAGACGTTCGTGGCCTTGCCGTTCCTTGTGGTGAGCCTGGAGGGGGCGCTGCGATCGGCGGGGAACAAGTACGAAGCCGTTGCGGCCACCCTGGGCGCTAAACCCACCACGGTCCTTCGCCGGGTTACCCTGCCGCTGGTTCTGCCCGGGCTCGCGTCCGGGGCCGTGTTGTCGTTCGCGCGTAGCTTGGGCGAGTTCGGCGCTACCCTGACCTTCGCGGGCAGCCTGGAGGGGGTAACCCGTACGCTGCCGTTGGAAATCTACTTGCAGCGCGAGACCGACGCCGATGCCGCCGTCGCACTTTCTTTGGTGCTGGTGGCGGTGGCAGTGGCGGTGGTTGGGCTCAGCTACGGGCGCCGACGAAGCAGTAGTCATGTGGAGGTGCAGCCATGACTTTTGAACTGCAAGCCAGCCTCCACTCCAGAAATTTCGAGATGTCCCTCAGCCTTAAAGATGGCGAAACCGTGGCCATCCTCGGTCCCAACGGTGCCGGAAAATCCACTCTGCTGGGTGTGATCTCAGGACTGCTGCGGCCGGATTCCGGCTCGGCGCGAATCGGCGACAAAGAGCTGTTCACGCTCGACGACGACACCAACCTTTGGAGCCCGCCTCACCTCCGGGGGACTGCGCTTCTGGCCCAGGAAGCGCTCCTGTTTCCGCATCTGAATGCCGTGGATAACGTGGCCTTCGGGCCGCGGAGTACGGGTGCATCCAAGGCTGCGGCGCGGGAAACGGCACGGCACTGGCTTGCCGAAGTTGATGCCCTGCCTTTGGCGGATCGGAAGCCGTCTCAGCTGTCCGGTGGGCAGGCTCAACGAGTTGCCGTGGCACGCGCTTTGGCAGCTGAGCCCGAACTCCTGCTGCTCGATGAACCCATGGCCGCTCTGGACATCCACGCAGCGCCCTTGCTCCGACGTGTGCTCAAGCGGGTCCTCGAAGGCCGCAAAGCCATCATCGTCACGCACGACGTCCTGGACGCCTACATGCTCGCCGACCGTGTGATGGTGGTGGAGAAGGGCCGCATTGTGGAAGAAGGCCCAACCCGGGATGTCCTCGAGCGGCCCAGAAGCCACTTCGCTGCCGGCCTCGCAGGGCTGAACCTTGTCACCGGGACCATCACCGGGGACGGAATAACGACGCCGGATGGCCGGGTCTTCGCCGGTCAGCACGATTCCGGCTGGTCACCTTCACTTGGCCAGGCAGGCGTGGCAGCATTCCCGCCGTCGAGTGTTTCCGTCTTTTTGGGTGAGGTGCACGGAAGCCCGCGCAACTCTTTTCCCGTGGTCATCACTGACCTTGAACCGCATGGTGATCAGATCCGGGTTCGCGCAAGGACCGGAGATCCCGTCCAGGCTTTGTCCGCCGACATCACTCCGGCAGCGTCCGCCGATCTGGGGCTTGTACCGGGCATGGAGGTGCGGTTCGTGGTCAAATCCGCGCTGGTGTCTGTTTACCCGGCCTGAGGTTGAGGGCCGGTGTTAGTCCCGGTACATCTGTTCGGCGTACGACGGTCCGTAATAAGTCTCAAGCTCTTCCAGTGGCGTCTCGGGCTGGGTGTAAGTCTTTGCGAGCGCCGCGATGCTCGGCAGGCCGCCGGCATCCCAGGTTTCGGGCTGCCACAGGCCACTGCGCATGAACGCCTTGCCGCAGTGCGTGAACACTTCCTCCACCGAAACTACGACGGCGGCGCGCGGCCGGTGCCCTTTGACCACCATGAGATCGAAGAAGTCGGCATCGCGGACAATCTGTGCGGTCCCGTTGATCCGGAGGGTGTCGGTGCGGCCCGGGACGACGGAAAGGATGCCGACGTTCGGGTTTTCCAGGATGTTGTGGAAGCCGAACACCAGTTTGTTGCCTGGGCGTTCCGGGATGGCGATGGTGTGGCGGTCTAGGACCTGGATGAATCCGGCAGGATCACCCTTGGGCGAGGCGTCCACGCGCCCTTGTGCGTCGGTTGTCGAGATGACGCAGAAGGGGCTGGCAGCCAGCCATTGCGTGTCGAAATCACTGAGGGATGTACGCACTTTCTTCCTGGTGCGGTCGAGGGGCAATCCGATGAGTTCTTCGAGTTCTTCTGCGGTTGAAATGGTCTCCATGGCCCCAGCCTACTTTCCCCTGATTTCGGCGGGCTCTGGACTCTGGTTTCGCCGTGGGCAAACATTGAACAGAGTGGACCCAAAAGCAAAGTTGAGCGTAGTAGACTCAACTTTGTCATCACTAGGCATCACTCCAGAAAGGGAGCACTCTTTGGACGTCAAATTCACCACCAAAAGCCAGGAGGCCCTTTCTGCGGCCGCCATGAACGCCTCCACTGCCGGTAACCCACAGCTCGAACCAGCACACCTGTTGAAGGCCCTGATGGACCAGCGGGAGGGTGTTGCTGTTGCCCTGCTGCGTGCCACCGGCGCTGATCCGGATGCGGTGAGCGTGCAGGCCAGCTCGGCCATCAAGGCCCTTCCGTCCTCCTCGGGCAGCTCGGTCCAGCAGGCGCAGCTGTCCCGTCAATCCATGCAGGCCATCCAGGCTGCCCAAGCCGAGGCGGACAAACTTGGCGACTCCTTCGTCTCCACTGAGCACCTGCTGCTGGGCCTCTCAGCCGGAAGCGACGCCGTCGGGAAGTTAATGCGCGACGCCGGTGCCTCCCATGAGGCGCTGCTCGCCGCCCTGCCGGGTGTCCGGGGCGACAGGAATGTGAACTCGCCCGATCCGGAGAACACCTTCCAGGCCTTGGAGAAGTTCGGCACGGACCTCACTGCTGTGGCCCGTTCCGGCAAGCTGGATCCCGTCATCGGGCGTGACAGCGAGATCCGACGCGTCGTCCAGGTCTTGAGCCGCCGCACCAAGAACAACCCCGTGCTGATTGGTGAGCCGGGCGTTGGCAAGACGGCCGTCGTCGAAGGACTAGCCCAGCGCATGGTGGCCGGAGACGTGCCGGAAAGCCTGCGTGGCAAGACCCTCATCGCCTTGGACCTCGCCTCCATGGTGGCCGGTGCCAAGTACCGCGGCGAGTTTGAGGAACGTCTGAAGGCCGTGCTGGAGGAAATCAAGAACTCCAACGGTCAGATCGTCACGTTCATTGATGAGATCCACACGGTGGTGGGGGCTGGCGCCACAGGTGAGAGCGCCATGGATGCCGGCAACATGCTCAAGCCCATGCTGGCCCGCGGTGAGCTGCGCCTCATCGGTGCCACTACTTTGGACGAGTACCGCGAGAACATCGAGAAGGACCCTGCGCTGGAGCGCCGCTTCCAGCAGGTCTATGTTGGCGAGCCCAGTGTTGAGGACACCATCGGTATCCTCCGCGGCCTGAAGGAACGCTACGAGGCACACCACAAGGTAGCTATTGCTGACTCCGCCCTTGTGGCCGCGGCGACTCTGTCCAACCGGTACATCTCCGGCCGCCAGCTTCCGGACAAAGCAATTGACCTCGTTGATGAGGCCGCGTCCAGGCTCCGCATGGAGATTGACTCCGCGCCGGAAGAAATCGACCAACTCCGCCGTGCCGTGGACCGTTTGACCATGGAAGAGCTGGCCCTCCAAGGTGAGACGGACCCTGCCTCGGTGGAACGGTTGGCAGCGCTCCGTGCGGACAAGGCCGATAAGAACGAAGAACTGAGTGCCTTGAACGCGCGCTGGGAAGCCGAGAAAGCCGGGCTCAACCGGGTTGGCGATCTCAAAGCGAAGATCGACGAACTGCGTTCTGTCGCAGATAAGGCCCAACGCGAGGGCGACCTCGAGTCGGCGTCGCGGATCCTTTATGGCGAGCTGCCCGCCTTGGAGCGGGAGCTGAGCGCCGCTGCTGAGGAGGAGTCGGCACGGAGCGATTCAAAACCGGAACTGATGGTTGCCGAGGACGTGACGGCGGACGACATCGCTGAAGTCATTTCGGCGTGGACCGGGATCCCGGCCGGTCGCATGCTCCAAGGTGAGTCGCAGAAACTGCTGCACATGGAAGAGGAACTCGGCAAGCGGCTCATCGGACAGACCAAAGCCGTCCAAGCTGTGTCCGACGCCGTGCGCCGTGCCCGTGCCGGCATCAGCGACCCCAACCGTCCCACAGGTTCTTTCCTGTTCCTTGGGCCCACCGGTGTGGGTAAGACCGAGCTGGCCAAGGCACTCGCGGACTTCCTCTTTGACGACGAACGCGCCATGATCCGGATCGACATGTCCGAGTACAGCGAGAAGCACTCGGTGGCGCGCTTGGTGGGTGCCCCTCCGGGATATGTCGGCTACGAGGAGGGTGGCCAGCTGACCGAGGCTGTCCGCCGCAGGCCGTACTCCGTAGTGCTGCTGGACGAGGTGGAAAAGGCCCACCCGGAGGTCTTCGACATCCTCCTGCAGGTTCTGGACGACGGACGCCTCACCGACGGCCAAGGCCGCACCGTGGACTTCCGCAACACCATCCTGGTGCTGACGTCCAACTCCGGCAGCCAGTTCCTCGTGGACCCGACCATGGATGCCAAGGCGAAGCGTGAGGCTGTCATGGCGGTGGTCCAGGCATCCTTCAAACCGGAGTTCCTGAACCGCCTGGACGAGATCGTGCTGTTTGATCCGCTGTCCGTGGAGGAACTGGCCCGGATTGTTGAGTTGCATGTGGCCGAGTTGGGCAACCGGCTCCGTGAGCGCCGCCTGAGCCTGGAAGTCTCTGATGGCGCACGTGCGTGGTTGGCCATGTCCGGCTTCGATCCCGCCTACGGTGCACGGCCACTACGCAGACTGGTGCAACGGGAGATCGGCGACCGCCTCGCCAAGGAGATTCTTGCAGGCGAAATCAGCGACGGCGACACCGTGCTGGTGGACACCGCCGCTGATCTGGACGAACTCACCGTTGAGGGCTTCGAAGCGCTGACGGGTCCCGACGGCGGCACTCCCGCCGGTACGGGCCTCACGGTCCGCAGGAAGCAGGGATAGCGGGCTACTTCTTGAGGAGATCCTCCTTGATGGTGTTGCCTGAATCCACCACGATGAAGCAATCAACGCGGCGGTCGCCCCGATCCCAACTAGTGGTGCTCGGGTAGACGTTCTGCTGGAGCAGTACGTAGTTGTCGGCCGCCTCGTTGAGCTTCACGTCTTTGCAAACCTCGCGTCCTTTGTCCCTCAGGGCGTTGGTTCCCGGGAAGGACTCATCAGCCGCATAGCTAAAGACGGCACCCAGTTGGGCGGAGTGCTCCGTGTCGCAGGCAACGGTTCTGGCTTTTGAAGAGTTGGCATCAAAGTCTGAGAAGCAGTCGCCCACTTGGAAGTCCTTGGCCTCCGCGTCGCGGGGGAGCGGCCCGGCTGTGGGGGCTGCGCTGGGCGTAGACACGGCCGCTTCAGGGCGCGTCCCCAGCAGGTTCAGCAAAACCCAGATGACAACACCAATAAGTATGAGAACGCCCACGACGATCCCGCCGATCACCAAACGTTGACGCTTGATGGGGTCTCCGTGAGGTTCCGGCTGTCCATCCGGGGCCGGCCATTGCTGGCCTGGATAAGGTTGCTCGCTGGTGTACGGCTGCTGGCCTGAATAGGACGGCTGTGCGTACGGCTGCTGGCCCTGGTAAGGCTGTGAGCCCGGCTGCTGGCCCTGGTAAGGCTGTGAGCCCGCGTAAATGGGTGCGGCGCCGTCTTTGCCTGAGTCTGCATCCGTGGGTGGCAGCGCGGGGTCGGGCTGCTCTGCCGGGTTGGGCACAAAATCCGGGTCAAGCTCAGGGGCGGGATCCGGTTGAAGGCCTGACGGCGACGCCCAAGGAGCTGCTGGCGGTTGGTTGCTTGGTGACGGCGGCGTTTGGGGCGCGGAAGGTACTCCATCCTCGCCTTGATCGCGTGGTGAACCATCGCGGGGTGAAGTGTTGTCCTGGCTCATATTCCGGGGTGTGCCTTCCTGCTGTGGAGCCGCATTGAGGCCGACTCTACCCAATTTTCGCCTCTCTTGGAGGTGCATCGGCGTGGTTTCGACTGTAGTCGGCCCGGGCGCGGGCTCCCGGTGGCGCGCAGGCACCCTCGAAAGCATGTAATCTAGACATACGACAAATTGACCAAACATTCCGGGGCCTCACCGATAGCCAAGGTGACCACCTCCGGTCCAAGTACAAAAGGGGGTCACGCCATGGGGCGCGGCCGTCAAAAGGCAAAAGCTACCAAGCAGGCTCGGGATATTAAGTACTACTCCCCGAACACTGACTATTCGGCACTTGAGCGGGAGCTCACGGGTCCGTCCAGTCGTGTAAAGAGCCACTTCCCCGACGATCCCCCGGAGCCGGACTACTCGGCCTACGAGGATAAGTACGCGGAAGATGACGACGACGAGGTTGACACCCGCCGGATCGGATAGCTGTCGCAACCAACAGGTGCCTTTGGCGCTGAGTTGCGGACCGCCGTCGTACATTACGGTCATCGCGCATTTTTGAATGCCGTATTTCTTTTAAAAAGGTCCCTCAGGCCACGCCGATCATTGGCGTACCCTGGGGGTCCTTTTTTGCGTAGGCTGGAGTCCGGGCGCGTTGAAAGGGTAATCCATGCCGGAGGTCCAGAGTTATCAGCAGGGAACACCGTGTTGGGCGGACCTATCCTCTACCGATATCGATGTCTCCAAAGCGTTTTATGGGGACCTCTTCGGCTGGGAGTTGGACGCCATGGATGCCGGAAATGGCATGACCTATTACATGGCCAAACTCCACGGCCGCTACGTGGCCGGGATGATGCAGCACCAGCCTGATGCACCCGAGGGAATGCCCTCCTATTGGGCAAATTACCTTGCTGTTGATTCCGCGGACGAGGCAGCCCGGAGAGTAGAGGCAGCTGGCGGCACCCTTCTTTCTCCTCCGGATTCGGTTCCTAACGGCAGCGGCCGTATGTTCTTCGCCACAGATCCCACCGGTGCCCAGATCGGTTTCTGGGAGGCGGGCAGCCATCCCGGGTCGGGTCTGGTCAACGAGCCGGGAGCCATGATTTGGAATGAACTGCAGACAAATGATGTCCCCAAAGCCGTAGCCTTCTATGAAGCTGTGACTGGGTGCAGCAGCGAAACCGGGCCAGCCGGAGACCTGCAGGAGTACACCAGCCTGCTGGTGAACGGGAGACGTATTGCCGGTGCGCTCAAGCTGCCCATTGAGGGGCTGTCACCGTTCTGGATGACGTACTTCAACGTGGTGGATACTGACTCCACGGTGGAGCAGGCCGTTGAGTTGGGGAGCCACGTGATCGCCCCGGCCTTTGACGTAGCGGGAGTTGGACGAATGGCAGTTCTCATGGACCCTGCGGGCGCAGCGTTCAGCATCATGACAGGTTTGACGGCATGAGCTCCCGCAAGCATTACGCCAGTGGTGAGCCGTGCTGGGCCGACCTTCAGACGAGGGACGTCGCGGCAGCCAAGACCTTCTACGGGCAGGTGTTTGGCTGGACCTTCAAGGACCTGCCCACCCCGGACGGCCGCAGCTATGCGCAGGCGTTCGTCAAGGATCAGCTGGTGGCCGTCATTGCGCCGCAAAATCCGAGGCAGGAGGCCGCTGGCACGCATGGCCAGTGGAACATCTATTTATCGGCCACTGACACCGACGAGATTGCCGAGGACGCGGTCCACGCTGGTGGCAAGCTTCAGTTCGGTCCCGAGCCCGTTGCGGACACGGGAGTCCTGGCGTTCATTGAACCTCCGGGCGGTGGGACCACCGGGATCTGGCAAGCCGGAACCCACACAGGTAGTCATTTGTTCAACGAGCCAGGGGCGTTGGCGTGGGCTGAACTATTGACGCCTGAGCCGCAGGCCGCCGTCGCGTTTTTCCAGCAGCTTTTCAGGCACGAAGTCACTGAATATCCCCAGGACGACGGCGGCAGCTACAGCACGTTGATGGTCAACGGTGACGAAGTGGCCGGCGTTGTTCCTGCCGATGAGGGCGATGACGCCGGCTGGCAGATTTACTTTGGCGTAGCGGATCTGCGCGCAGCAGCTGAGGCGGCCGTGGAAGCCGGGGGAGAGCTTCTGGTGGAGCCGGAAGACAAGCCTGAGACTGGCTCCCTCGCTACCATCCGGGATCCGCAAGGCGGGGTTCTGAGCCTGATTCAGGTCTAGGAAGAGCAAAAGAGCGGCCGGGCACTGCCCGGCCGCTCTCTTTACAAAGCCATAACGCGCTTAGGCGTAGGCGTTCACCAAACGGACAGCGCCGCCGTCGACGCCCTTGGCACCCTGGACGTAGTCCGGGCCGGTCTTGTCGATCGAGTCGCTGTCAGCAGATACGGTACCCATCACCCAGGACGGCAGGCCGCGGTCGTTGAGGCGGGCCACTGCGGCGTCTGCTGCTTCGGCCGAAACAATGGCAACCATGCCCACGCCAAGGTTCAGCGTGCGCTCCAGGTCGGCCAGCGGGACGTTGCCCAGCTCGGAAACCAGCTTGAAGATGGCGGGCAGTTCCCAGGTGTTGCGGTCAACCGTGGCCACCAGGCCCTGCGGGAGGACGCGTGCGAGGTTGGCTGCCAGGCCACCACCTGTGACGTGGCTGAAGCCGTGAACAGCGTTGGCCGAGTGCACCGGGAAGGCGCGGGCCAGGTCCAGGCAGTCGGCTGCGTAAACGCGGGTGGGCTCCAGGAGTTCTTCGCCCAAGGTGCGTCCGAGTTCGGAGACCTGGCGGTCCAGGGCCCAACCGGCGTGGTTGATGACGCGGCGGACCAGGGAGTAACCGTTGGAGTGCAGTCCGGAGGAGGCCATGCCGATCACCACGTCGCCGGCGCGGACGCGGTCCGGGCCCAGCAGGGCGTCGGCCTCGACGATGCCGGTGGCGGCACCTGCCACATCATATTCGTGCTCGCCCAGAAGGCCGGGGTGCTCGGCGGTTTCGCCGCCAACCAGTGCGGTCCCAGCTACGGAGCAAGCCGCTGCGATACCGCGCACAATGTCAGCGATGCGCTCCGGGACAACCTTGCCGCAGGCGATGTAGTCGGTCATGTACAGCGGCTCAGCGCCAACCACCACGATGTCGTCCACCACCATGCCCACCAGGTCGAAACCGATGGTGTCGTGAATGTCCATGGCCTGGGCAATGGCAACCTTGGTACCCACACCGTCAGTGGACGTTGCCAGCAGCGGCTTTTTGTAGGTCAGCAGCTTCGAGACGTCGTACAGGCCAGCGAAACCGCCGACGCCGCCAATCACCGAGGTGTTGTGGGTCGCCTTGATGGCGCCCTTCATGAGTTCGACGGCGCGGTCTCCCGCTTCGACGTCGACACCCGCGGAGGCGTAGGTGATACCGGAGTTGTTCTCAGCGGCGGGTGTTGCGGAGCTCATACAGACTCTTTCTTGTCGGCGTCGGTCAAACGATCAGCGTCGGTAAGCAGGTTTTCGAATTCAGCGTCAGGTCCGGGATCGCAACCCGTGGCACCCGGCTTGTCGGCAGGGTCCTCGGTATCGTCCACGGACTCGGTCTGGGCGGCCGGTTCCAGGCCACCAAGATCGGTGCGCTCCAGCAGGTTCTTGCCCAACTTGTCCGCGTGCGGCAGCTCGATGGGGTATTTGCCGGTGAAACAGGCCGTGCAGAGGCGCTCGCGCGGCTGCTGGGTAGCGCCGATCATGCCGTCCTCGGAGATGTAGGCCAGCGAGTCAGCGCCGATAGCCTGGGAGATCTCCTCAATGGTGGCGCCGTTCGCAATGAGTTCTGCGCGGGACGCGAAGTCGATGCCGTAGAAGCAAGGCCACTGAACCGGAGGGGAGGAGATCTTCACGTGCACGGCTGCCGCACCGGCTTCGCGGAGCATCCGGACAATGGCGCGCTGGGTGTTGCCGCGGACGATCGAGTCATCCACCACAACAATGCGCTTGCCACGGATCACGGATTCCAGGGCGTTGAGCTTCAGGCGGATACCCAGCTGGCGCAGCGTCTGCGAGGGCTGGATGAAGGTGCGGCCCACGTACGCGTTCTTGACGAAGCCGTGCGCGAACGGGATGCCGGACTGCTCAGCGTAACCAACAGCCGCGGGGGTACCGGACTCGGGAACTGGAATGACCAGGTCTGCCTCATGCGTGTTTTCGCGGGCCAACTGGCGGCCCATCTCAACACGGGCCTCGTACACGGAGCGGCCGGCAATGGCAGCATCCGGGCGGGCGAGGTAAACGTACTCGAAGACACAGCCGGCGGGAGTTGCCTCGGCGAAGCGCTGCGAACGGACGCCGTCCTCGTCGATGGCAATGAATTCGCCGGGCTCGATCTCACGGATGAAGCTGGCGCCAACAGTAGCCAAACCGGCTTGCTCAGAAGCGACAACCCAGCCGCGCTCCAGGCGGCCCAGACACAGCGGGCGGATGCCGTACGTATCGCGGGCTGCGTAGAGGGTTCCCTCATCCATGAAGACGAAGCAGAAGCCACCCTTGATCTTGGGCAGCAGCTCCAGTGCGGTCTGCTCCAGGGTCTTTCCCTCTTCGCCCTCAAGGAGAGCGGTCACCAGTGCGGTGTCCGAGGTGTTGCCCTGCTTCATTTCACCAGTCAGCTGGCCGTCGTTGCGCTCCAGGATCATTTCCCGGAGTTCAGCGGTGTTGGTCAGGTTGCCGTTGTGGGCCAGGGCAACAGTGCCTGTTGCGGTAGCGCCCAGGGTGGGCTGCGCATTGGCCCAGTGGCTTGCACCGGTGGTGGAGTACCGGCAGTGGCCAACGGCCAGGTGCCCGGTCAGGGTGTTCAGGGTTGTCTCATCGAAGACCTGGGACACAAGGCCCATGTCCTTATAGACATTAATGCGCTTGCCGTCACTGGTAGCAATACCAGCCGATTCTTGTCCGCGGTGCTGCAGCGCATACAGCCCGTAATAGGTGAGTTTTGCTACTTCTTCACCGGGAGCCCAAACCCCAAAGACGCCACAAGCGTCCTGAGGGCCTTTTTCGCCGGGGAGAAGATCATGAGAAAGTTTTCCGTCGCCACGTGCCACTGGTCGATTGTCTCATGATGTAGGCGTGGTACGTTCCCCCGCGGGCTATGTGACCCCGCGAACTGGCGTGTTCCCAAGAAAATGCGGTGTGTCTCACATCCGACGAGCCTCCGAAGAGGCGGGTCAAGCGCCTGACTCAGCGGCCGTCGTCGTGCTCTGGCCCTTCATCCGGAACCGAGTCCGGAACGGGCTCAACCACGGCGCGCTGGGTGCGCTTGACGCTAATGCGGTCCAGGATCAAGGCGAGAATCGAGAAGAGGATGACGCCGCCGCCCGCGCAGACGATCAGGAAAAAGCCGAACACTGTGCCGGCGTCGAAAGCGGGATCGGCCTGGCGGCCATAGGCGATAATTGCGGCCACGATCGCACCAACCACGGCCCCCAAAATCATGAAGGGTACAAACTTGGGTGCCCGGCGAACCGTGATCTCGCGTCGGGCGGAGTTGGGGGTGGTGTCCTCTGAAGCCATGCCTTCAAGCGTACCGTTCCGCGTTTGTGTACAGATAATGCCNNGGCATTATCTGTACACAAACTCCTGGGGTTAGCTGCCGCGGTATGTGGAGAACGCGAACGGGCTCAGCAGCAGGGGCACGTGGTAGTGCTCGCCGGCGTCGGAGACTGTGAAGTTCAAGTCCACTTCCGGGAAGAATGTTTCCGTGCCCAGGCCTTCGTAGTAAGCACCCGTGGCGAAGTTCAGGCGGTAGGCGCCGCCCGGAATCCGTTCCGGGCCGAGCGTTTTGATGCGGCCGTCGGCGTCGGTTTCGCCCTTCGCCACCAGGGTCCAGTCGTCACCTTCGCGGACGTAGAGTACGACGGCGACACCCGCCGCCGGGCGTCCGGAACCGGTGTCGAGAATATGGGTCGTTACTTGTGAAACGCTCATGCCTTGGCTCCTTCGCTGATCAGTCCGGAGAGGCGCAGCAGTGCGATCTCCCGCAACTGGCCAGCCACGATCGTGTCTTCTTCTTCAGGGGTGTGGGTGATGCGTTCCTGCAGGGTGCTGAGGATTTCCTCGGCGCTGCGACCGGCAGCACGAATCAGGAAGACCCTGCCGAACTTCTCCTCGTACGCCCGGTTGCCCTCGGCGAGTGCGGCTGTTGTGTGATTGTCGCCGGGATCAACTCCTGCCTGCTCCGAACGCGACATGGCCGCCTCGGTGGTCTGGGCTTTGGGGCGTTCGCCGATTCGGGGGTGGTGCGCCATGGCGGACTCCACCTCGGCCGCTGTGAATGGCTCGGCGGCACGCTGGGCCTGCCCCAGCAGTTCGTCGACGCTGGGGTAGGGGCGCGCGTCCACGATGGTCTCCACCCAACGGCTGATATCCAGGCAGGGGGTGAGGGTCCTGATGGCCTGGTCCCGGTCAACACTGTTGAATACTGCAAGCTCCATGCTTGTGTCATCCTCATGCAAAATGCTGGCATCCATGGTGTGGGCTATGCGGAACCCCTGCTGGTGCAGGAGGAAGCCCGTGCTTCAAGCTTCCGCATCATGGAACTGTTATTTCAGCATACGTAATTCAGTTAAGCCGAGTTGGCGGGTCGGTGTCAAGAGGCTACAGCGCTGTGACGCCGAGTTCGCGCTGTGAGGTAGAGGCGATGCGCCGTGATGACCAGTGCCAGCCAAGCGATGCCAATAGCCCACGCCGCCAAGACATCCGTCAGCCAGTGGTGGCCCAGGTAAACCCGACTCAGGCCCATGGTGAAGGCGAACACCGACGCGACCAGCACGGTGATAACCCTCGCTTTGGTGGTCTTGAGCCTCAGGATGATCAAGTAAGCCACGATTCCGGCAATCACAATCGAGTTGAGCGAATGGCCGCTGGGGAATGATGCCGAGTGCTCGTAGGGTGGAATTGCGTCGGCGATGTCCGGGCGGCTGCGGCCGAAGATGGGCTTGCCCAGGAGGGTGATGACCAGAGAACCCAGCCCCGCTGCGAGCATCAGGATCACAGGAGTCCACGACCTCCGTTTGGTGGCGAGGAATATCATGATGCCCACGGCGATGAGGGGCATGCCTACCGTTCCGCCAATGTTCGTATATGCCGTGGCAGCCACGTCCAAGGCGGGGGAGCGCACGCTCTTGGCTGCTGCCAGCACGGGATCATCCAGCCCGGCAACGCCGTCCGCCTCCGTCACGGACTCATAGACCTCACCAAACACCAATGCCAGGGACAAGGCAACGGCAAGTCCAGCAACAAGGGTGATGATCAGTGCTGCGTAGGGGCCCAGCAGGGAGGTGACCTTCTCAGCGCCTCCGGCCAATATCCGTCCAGCAGGGGATTTCCAGCGCGTCAGGTCCTGGCCGGCGACGAACCGGTCCTGGCTGACTTCGCCCGTGACGCCTTGCTCGGGCGCCTCGTTTCCTCCGGCTTTTCCTTCAGTCGTCACTCTCGTCCCCTATCCGTGGCGGCCTCAGTATTGGTGAGTAACCTTAGCAGTTAGGCCTTGGAGGATCGGTTATAGCCCTCTCCCAGAACGTTGCGAGGCCCACTCTGCGCGCTATGGGGGCGTTTTAGCGTGCAGAGCGGGCCCCGCAACGTTGGGTGGGGCAGAATGACCTCAAGCAACTGAAGGAGTTCGCACATGCCCGAGATTCTGACGTCCAGGTTCCTGTTTGGTCCCGGCCCCAGCAATTGCTACCCCGAAGCCATGGCCGCCCTGGCCTACCCCGTGCTGGGCCACCTCGATCCCGTATTCATCGAGCGGCTGGACCGCACCTGCGAGGGCCTCCGCACCGTCTGGGGTACGGCCAACGCGCGGACGCTTCCGTTGAGCGCCACCGGTTCCGGCGGCATGGAAGCGGCCTTCGTGAACACAGTGTCCGACGGCGACGTGGCAGTGATCGCTGTCAACGGACTTTTTGGGGTGCGGATGTGCGAAGTTGCGCGACGCTGTGGAGCCACAGTGGTCCGGGTTGATCACGAATGGGGCCAGCCCGTGGATGCCGAGCGGGTACTCGCAGCGCACCCTAATCCAAAGGTGATCGCTGCCGTCCATGCCGAGACGTCGGTGGGGGTGCTCTCTGACATCGCCGCATTGGGTGCCGGCAAAGGGGATGCGCTGCTGATCACCGACGCCGTCACCTCCATCGGCGGTTTGGAGCTCCGGGCAGACGACTGGGGGATCGACGTCGGATATGCCGGCACCCAGAAATGCCTCGGTGTGCCGCCGGGCTTGTCTCCCTTTACGATTTCGGACCGGGCATTCGAGCGCCGGGTCAAGGATCCGCGCTCCTGGTACTTGGATATTGGGCTGCTCGGCGGGTACGTCGGCGCGGCCAGCGGCGCACGGACCTACCACCACACCGCTCCGGTTACCATGATCGCGGGCCTGGAAGCCGCGCTGGACCGCATCCTCGCCGAAGGGCTGGATGTTGTCCAGGCCCGGCACCGGGCGGCTGGTACTGCTTTGCAGGATGGGCTGCAGGACATGGGGCTGGAACTGTTCGCCGCCGAGGGTTCCCGGTTGCCGAGCCTCACCACCGTCAAAGTGCCCGACGGCGTCAACTCGGCCGCCGTCCACGCTTACCTTTTAGAGAACTTCAGTATGGAAATCGGCTCGGGTGTGGGGGAGTTCGCGGACACTGTGTGGCGCATCGGGATGATGGGCCCCAACGCCAACCCCGCTTCCGTAACCCTGGTGCTCGGCGCGCTGAAAGAGGCCCTCGCCAAAGCCTGATCCTCTCTCACATCCCGGGCGTTTAACCGGATCGCTCTCTCACATCCCGGGCGTTTAACTGCGGCCGTATGGTTTT
>NZ_SDXQ01000021.1:0-138805 GCF_006964045.1 Arthrobacter sp. TS-15
AACTTGACGACCGCAAACCGGATCGCTCTCTCACGTCCCGGGCGTTTAATCGGATCGCTCTCTCACCCCGTCCGGCGCCGACGCTCAATCGGTGTCGTTACCGGCGTCGTACGTTAAGGTCGCCGATGCGGCGGTGGTTCCTTCCGCGGGTTGGATCGACGTGACCGTCAGCAGGCCAGCACCCGGAAGGGTGACCGACTGCCCCTCGCGGAAGGCCTGCTTTCGCTGCTGTTCGGCGGTCCGGATCCAGAACTGGATGGCCGGAGCGCCGTCCGCGATGCCGATTTTGACCACTCCGACCTTGACGCCGTCGAAAGTGGGCTGCATGCCTTGCTTGACTGTTACCAGCTGTTCCACGGCCATCCTTACTTCACGTCCACGGAGTACACGGAGTCAAAGTTTTCCTTGTACTCATCCTCGGTCAGTTCCAGGGTGCCGGACTTGAGGTCGTCGTCGCCTTCCATGTAACCGCCGGAGGGTCCCCACGGGTTGGCCAAGACGATCACTTTTTCGCCGTCGTCGTTGGTTTTCACATCAACCACAACGTACGCATGGTTGGGCACGACGTCGGTTCGGTTGACTTCGTCGGACTCCCAGACCCAGTCGAAGTCGTCGTCCTTGACGTCCTCGGTGCCCACGGAAATGGCCTGGCCGTCCGAGAGTTTGTCCTCAATAGCATCAAAGTTCAGTTCGCCATCCTTGTCAGCGGACTGCCCGGTCATCAGCTCCATGGCTTCGTTGCTGAAGCCGCCGTCGATGTCGTCATAGGACCCGCCGCGGTGCTCGGCTGCCGCGCGTTCGTAGATGGAGAGCCAGTTGGGTTCGCCGTCGGCGCCGCGGACTCCGCCGTCAACAGACTTGGCCTCCACAGTGACCTCCACGGGTTCGCCATCTTCGTAAAGAGTGACAACCCAGTGCGTTGGCGGGTCGCCCACGGGGCGCATGTGTTCTTCGAGGAATTCGTCGAGTTTGCCTTCGCGCTCCAGCACCTGGGCCACCGAACCGATTCCTGCCAACAGCCAGCAGTCGCCAATCTGTCCTTGATTGATGTCGCTGGGGTCCCCGGCATCGGGGTCGTTGCGGACATCGCCGGGCACATCGACGTCGGGCTTATCCGGATCCAGTGGACCCGGGTCGCCGGGAGGGTTCGAATCTCCCCGCCCGGAACGATCGGAGCCCGAGGAACCCGAGCTGGACTTGTCCTGCTCGTCCGCATTGCGGATCAGCTCGTTGGCTTGGTTCTGCAGTTCGCTGGAGATCTTCTTCAGCATGGGACGGTGCTCGGAGTCCCAAGCGGTGCGGAACATCACGGCGTCGCGACCATCCCACGGCGCGTTGCTGATGAGGTTGCTCAGTTCCATGGACAGCGAGGTCATCCGTTCGGACTGCCTCGACATCGTTTTGGCGAGTGCCCGCAATTGGGCAATATCAGCACCGTAGAATCCCGCCATTTATCTGTCCCCCTGAGGAATTTCGTTGGAATCGCAGTTCTCGGACGTGACCGGAACAGTGACGCTGAGGTACGCCGGGCTCTTGGATTCGATGGTCACCGTGGCCCCGGAGCCATTCGTGCTGCGCGTGACCACCCAGCCGCCCGGGACTGGATCCGTGCCGTCGAAGGCAGAGAATCCGTGCTTTTCCAGGACGGGATCGGCTGCGGCGAAGACGTCCTCAAAGTTCTTGGAGGGCTCCACGATGTCTGCGCTGCTTTTCATGCTTCGCGGCGAGAGCATGCACCTGCCGTCTTGGGTGCGGCTCATCCTTGCCGGATCATCCACGGTCCAGGTGATGTCCGGCATTTTCGCTTCCAAGGCGGTAATTAGGTCAGCGGTCAGCGCGTTGTACTTGGCGGCGCTTTCGGCCACGGGCGCGGGCTCGACGGTAACGGCCGGAGCGTTGCTGGGTTCCCGTTTTGGGTCGTTAGGGGTGTTGCTGCAGCCAGCAGTAACGGTCACCACCGCCAGGGCAGCAACAAGCGCCCAAGCGTTTCGGTGCATGCGGCGGTTCATTTCGTTCCCCAATGTTGTTAGTGCTCGACGGCGGATCTCACCGAATGCTGTCACGCTGCGTTGCGCTTTGGCCATGGGCAGAACAACCCGTTGCACTTCAATGTTCGGTTCAAGGGGGTGGGATGTGAGAGAGCGTGCGGTTATGACCGGTGGGATGTGAGAGAGCGTGCGGTTATGACCGGTGGGATGTGAGAGAGGGTTAGGTGTTGCGGGTCAGGATCCAGGTGTTGGTGCCGTCCTGGCGTTCGAAGGTCACTGTGGTCACCAAGGCTTCGATGAGCGCCAACCCACGCCCGGACTCCGCCTCCGCATCCGGCATGGACGCCTGCATGTCATCCGCGAAGGGCTCCCGGGCGTTGTGGGCGCTGACCCGGGCAATCAGCCGGGAGGGCTGGACGCTGATGTCGACGTCGATCTCTACGGGCTTCTCCGCCACAGGCTCCGCATGCTGCACGATGTTTGCGGCGGCCTCGATCACGGCCGTAGCGAACGTCATCCGGTCCATGTCCGGCACGAAGGAGGCGTCGTCCCAGAGGGCATCAAGCTCGTTGTGGATGGCTTCGATTGCTTCCTCATTGGACGGCCCGTGGAATCCCCGGCGGGCAATGACCTCAGTCATCGCCGAACGCCTCCTCGGCTGAAGGGTAGGCCGTGAGTACCCTGTCCATGTTGGTCAGTTCCAGGACCATCTTGACCTGTGGCTGAACGCCGGCGATCCGGAGGTCCCCGCCGGCTTGTCGGGCGGCTTTAAGGCAGCCGATCAGGGCGCCGAGCCCGGAGGAATCCATGAAGTCGGTCTCGGCCAGGTTCACCACAACACGGCTGGACCCACCGGCCACCACTTCGTTCACTACTTCGCGCAGCTTGGGCGCAGCAACCATGTTCAGCCGGCCCACGCTCTTCACCTCCGCGTAGGAGTCTTTGACCTCGTAGCTAAACTGCATCTGCATTCCTCTCCTCGGGGCGCTCCGGCCCAACACCTTCAGGCTCAAAACCCTTGTACAAAACTGCCTTGACCAGAACGCTCAGGACCACCAGGTCGAACGCAACCCATGCCACGTTCACCAGTGTGCCCAAGGGCTCGGACATTCCGGCAAGAAGCCGGATAAGGCCAACTACCAGCGCTATGGCAAGCAGCACCGCCACAATGATCTGGGGACGGATGAGGCTCCAACTGGGTCCGCCGCTCTGGCGTGCCTTGGGGGTGACCGCGAACCCGAGGGGACGCCCGAACCAAACGTTCCGTGCCGCCGTCGTGCAGGCCTTGATCCAGGTGGGGAACAGCGCAAGGCTGTACTGCTGCCCGCGCCAGGTGGGAATGCCGTGCCCGGCCACAAGGAACAAGAGTTGGTTCACCACCATGAACGGGATGAAGCGGATGAAGAAGTCGTAGCTGAGGCTGCTCACCGGGAGGATGCCGAGCGTCAGGTAGATGATGGGCGCGGCGAAATACACCACGGCCGCGAATCCGCTCAGGTAGCTCCACATGGTGGAGAAGTACATCAGCCTCTGGCCCCACGTGAGCCGGCGTTGCACCAGCGGATTCTCGCGGAGCAGCACCTGCATGGTGCCTTGGGCCCAACGGAGGCGCTGGGTGAGCATGGTTTTGAGGTCCTCGGGCGCCAGACCGTTGGCCAGGATTTCGTGGTGGTACACGCTCTTCCACCCCAGGCCGTGCAGGCGCATGGCGGTGGCCATGTCCTCCGTGACGGAGATGGTGGCCAGCGGCATGATCGGCTGGGCTTCGTCGGAGCGTTCCACGGAGATGGCGTCAAGGACGGCGTGTACGGATTCGAGCGCGCCCAAGGGGGACCAGTCGCGTCCGGACATGCGGTCGACGGCGTCACTCGCCACGGTGGTCACGCCCGACTCTCCGACGTGGGCGAGTTCCATGGCGGCGATCTCTTCGAGGTCGGATTGGAGTGCGGAGAAGTCGGCGGCCACGAGGGTGCGCACAGCGTCATCCACTTGGCGGCGGACCCGGTAGGTGATTTCGCTGAGGGATGCCCCGGCTTCGAGTTCCTTCTGGGCGGACTCGGTAGCAGCCTCAACCTCGTTGAGCATCTGCTCCACCAGCGGATTCTCCGCCTCGGGTGACCGCCGGGCCTTCTTGATGGCGGTCCGGGATGCAGCGAGGGCACGCCGGATACTCTTTTCGGTGGCTTTGACGTAGCCCACCAGGCCCAGTTGCATGAGGGCCTCCCGGCGGAGGATCGCGTTGGAGCCGCAGAAGAACGCGGCGTTCCACCCGTCCTTGCCCTGCTGGATGGGACCGTAGAACAGGGGTGCCTGGCTGCCCAGGGGATCGTCGGCGGGGACGTTGATGAAGTATTGCGGGGTCTGGACCAGTGCCACTTTGTCGTCGTTGAAGTAGCCCAGCGTCTTGTCCAGGATGTCCGGCTCGGGGATCTGGTCGGCGTCGAGGATCAACAGGTACTCGCCCGAGGTGAGCATCAGCGCGTTGTTCAAGTTGCCCGCCTTGGCGTGCCGCGGCATGTCCGGGGTCCAATCGGCGGTTCGCGTCACGTAACCGATCCCGTTCGACTCGGCGAGTTCGCGCATCTCCGGGCGGTTGCCGTCGTCGAGAATCCAGGTGCTGTGGGGCCAGCGAATGTCCTTGGCGGCCAGGGCGGTGGTCATCACCAGGTCAAGGGGCTCGTTGTAGGTGGTGATGAAAACGTCCACGGTGGCAGTCTCGGGGGCCGGAGGCGGTGGCTTGCGGAACTTGATGTTCCACACCGTCAGGCCGAACAGCATCACGTCAATCAGGCTGTATGTCTCGGCAAGCACCAGCGGGACCGCGATCCACCACGCGTCCCAGTTCAGCGAGGCCATCCAGCGCCACGCAACATAGTTGACGCCCAAAATGACTGTGAGAAGAACGATCAGCCGGGTCCAGAAACGTGTCACAAATCCCCCCTTTTGTTATCTACAGTTCTGCGTGTGGTTTTCGGCGTACGACGACGGCGGTTACGTCATCTTCAGCGGTTGACGCCGGTGCCAACTCCAGCAGGGCGGCGCACACGTCGTCCGACGTAGGCCCGGTGCGCGCCACTTTCTCCACGTTCCGTTGGAACTCCTCCAGGGAATCGTGCGCGTCCAACACGCCGTCGCTGACGATCACCAAGGAATCGCCCGGCTCCAGTTGCAGCTCCGAAGCCGGCCACAGTTGGTCGTCCAGAATCCCCACCGGCGGACCCGCAGAAACCAAGCGGCGAGCCGCCCCCTCAGCAGGAACGTGCAGCGCGAGGCCGTGACCGGCGTCGATGTAGCTCATTGTCCCGCTGGCGCTGTCCAGCCGCGCGTGGAACATGGTGACGAAGGACCCCGACTGGTCCAAGTCAGAAGTGATGGTGGCGCTGGCTGAGCCAAACGCGGCGTCAATGGCCGGGGTGTCAGCTACCGAGCGCATCACTGCACGGACCGTTGCTGCGATGAGGGCGGCTCCCATTCCTTTGCCCATGGCGTCGGCGAAGGTGAGGTGCATGCCGTCGCGGGTCTGGTACCAGTCGTAGAAGTCCCCGCCCACGCTGCGCGAAGGGCGGAAGGCGCCTGCGACGTCGTAGCCCTTGAGGCGGACCGTTTCGCGCGGCAAGAGGCTCTGCTGCACCACCGCTGCGCGGGCGAGCTCGTCCGTTTGGCGCTGGTCCTCGGCGGGTGCGGCAGGCGTGCGGGCCCGGCGGAACAAGGCGCGGATACGGGCCTGGAGTTCCTTGGGGCTGAAAGGCTTGTTGATGTAGTCGTCGGCGCCTGTGTCCAGGCCGTTGAGCCGGTCAATCTCATCGGCACGGGCCGTGAGCATCAGGATGTATGCGTCCGAGAATTCGCGGAGTCGGCGGCAGACTTCCATGCCATCGATGTCCGGAAGGTTGATGTCCAGCGTCACCAATTCGGCGTTGGTTCTGCGGACAGCCTCGACGCCGGAGAGACCGTCAGGTGCTTCGGTCACCACAAAGTCGAGCTGCTCCAGGACGAGAACAAGAAGTCCGCGAATGTCAGCATCGTCTTCGACAACGACAGCGTGGCGCACGGGCGTGGGAGAGACCATGGCTCCATTAACTAATGCTGCTGGGTATTTGTCACGTTTAGTCACGACACATGAAACGCCCGCTCACAAAAGTGGGCGGGCGTTACACGATTTGTGCAGTTATGTGAGAGAGCGATTCGCTCAAGCACGCGGGATGTGAGAGAGGGTTAGACGCCCAGCTCTTCCTTGAGCGCCTGGACGTGGCCCTGGGCGGCAACCTGGTACTGGGTGAGCTTCACGGTGCCTTCGCCGTCCACCACAACGGTGGAGCGGACCAGGCCTTCGTGGATCTCGCCGTCAACTAGCTTCTCGCCCCAGGCGCCATATGCCAGGGCAACCTTGTGGTCTTCGTCGGAGAGCAGCGGGAAGGTCAGCGCAAAGTCACCCGTGAACTTGGACAATGCCTCCGGAGCGTCCGGGGAGATCCCGATAACCTCGTAGCCCTTGCCCTGCAGGCTGGCCAGGTTGTCGCGGAAGTCGCAGGCCTCGGTGGTGCAGCCGGGGGTGGCGGCCTTCGGGTAGAAGTACACAATGACGTTGCGTCCGCGGTAGTCGGACAGCGAGACCTTGGTGCCGTCGGCGTCGAGAAGCGCGAAATCAGGTGCTTGCGTTCCGACGAGGAGTTTCTGGGTCATGGCGATCCTTTACGTTTCACCGGCAAACAGCCGGCATTCATCATTCAAAAAACGGATTGTCTATAGGACAGAACAGCGAACTTAGATGCTGTATTCCGCAGGTCCGCGCACTGTGGCATAAGGGCCTGGCACGAACTGGTAGCCGCCACCACGGACGGTGGCGACGGTGTGTCGGGCGGAGCCGAGCTTCCGCCGCACCCTTCCAACATAAACGTCGATCGAGCGAAATGCCGCGCCGGGGAGGTCAAATGACTCCAGAAAACGTTGCAATTCTTCACGACTGATGGCCCGGGAGCAGTTCACCACGAGGTAGCGGAGCAGCTTGTATTCCATGCCAGTAAAGGCAACCGGCTCGCCATCCAGGAGGACTACTTCAGCGGCGAGGTCTACCGCAAGTTGGCTGCGGCGGCTCGCCAACGTTACGGGCTCGACGGCGGTGCTGTCACCCGTTTCGGACTGACCCCCTCTTCCGGTTTCGGTGCGTCCCCCTCCGCCGGACAAATCACCCTCGCGTGCGCTGGTGAATTGTCCGTTGGAGGGTGAATTTCCGGCAGCGCGGGCGTCCGAACGGGCGTCCGCGAGGGCATCGGCGAGCGTTACCGTACTCGAAGAGCGCCCGTTGGTACCGGCGTCGGCGGCTTCCTGCGGAGTGCCGCCCCAGGAAGTGTCGCCGACGCCGGAGTGCTCTGCCCCGGTGGCGGGCCACATGCGGACTTCCGCCTCCGGGGCAAGTTTCATGGCACGGGCCAGCACAAGTCGTGCTGCCCGCTCCCAGACCTCAGGATCGATTTCGTCGCCCTCGGCGGGGTTGACCCAGAGGGCCAGCCCGTGCGCTGTCAGGCCGTTCCGATCGTTGAGGTTCCGAGGATTCAGGCCGGTGCGCCGCGCGGAGACGCCGCGTGCTGCGGGTCCTCGCGACGGCGGTGGCCCGTAGGCATTGACTGCCATGACGGTTGACCTAAACGTTGCCGCGGCGGAGCAGCTTGCCGCCGGGGTTCTGGCCGTCGATGGGGGTGCCGCGCAGGTAGGTCTTGCGGACGACGCCGGCCAGCGGACGGCCGTCGTACGGCGTGATCGGGTTCTTGTGCTTGAGCTTGGTGACGTCCACAACGAAGGCTTCGTCCGGGGCGAAGACGGAGAAGTCGGCATCGTAGCCCAGAGCGAGCTGGCCCTTGTTGTGCAGGCGGGCCAACGCGGCGGGCTTCTCAGCCATCCAGGAGACAACTTGTTCCAGCGGGATGCCGCGGTGGCGGGCTTCGGTCCAGATCAGGGAAAGGCCCAGCTGCAGCGAGGAAACGCCGCCCCATGCCACGGCGAAGTCGCCGTTTTCCAGGTCCTTCAGGTCCAGTGTGGAGGGGGAGTGGTCCGAGACGATGCAGTCGATGGTGCCGTCCTGCAGGCCCTTCCAGAGGAGCTCGCGGTTGGAGGCCTCACGGATGGGCGGGCAGCACTTGTAGGCCGTGGCCCCGTCGGGGATTTCTTCGGCCATGAGCGTCAGGTAGTGCGGGCAGGTCTCAACGGTGAGGTTGACGCCGTCGCGCTTTGCCGAGGCGATCATCGGCAGGGCGTCGGAGGAGGAGAGGTGCAGGATGTGGGCGCGGGCGCCGGTCCAGCGGGCGCGTTCAATGACCTCGGCGATTGCCTTGTTCTCGGCGCCGCGGGGACGGGATGCCAGGAAGGTCTCGTAGTGGTCGCCGCCGGGGTGCGGGGCGCGGTCGATCGCGTGGGAGTCCTCGGCGTGCACGATCATGAGGGAGTCGAAGGACTTGAGTTCCTTCATATCCTCTTCCATCTCGTCAGCATCGAGGTGGGGGAACTCGTCCACGCCGGAGTGCAGGAGGAAGCACTTGAAGCCGAAGACGCCTTCGTCGTGCAGCGGGCGGAGGTCGGCCTTGTTGCCCGGGATGGCGCCGCCCCAGAATCCGACGTCCACGAACGCCTGGTCCTTGGCTACGACGCGCTTCTGCTCCAGGCCGTCCACGGTGGTGGTGGGCGGGATGCTGTTCAGCGGCATGTCGATGATGGTGGTCACGCCACCGGCAGCTGCGGCACGGGTGGCGGAGGCGAAACCTTCCCACTCAGTGCGGCCGGGCTCGTTGACGTGGACGTGGGTGTCCACCAGGCCGGGGATGAGGGTTTCGTCGTCTGCGAGTTCGATGACCTCGTTGCCCGTTAGGCCGTTGCCCAGGGGTTCGATGGCCACGATGATGCCATCGCGGATCCCGACTTCGCGGGCTGCGATACCGGCGGTGGTCAGGATGCGCTGGCCCCGGATAACGAGGTCATAGGCGCCGATTGCTTCAGACATTGAGGTACTCCTTGTTTTCGGTCCGTTCCGCCAGGTACACGCCTATGTGCTTACCTAATTGTTCAAGCAACGGACCTGCTTCAGCGATACATTTTTGGACATCTTTTTCCAGATCGGTCAGTGCGTGGACCGTGTGGAAGCCGGCATCCGTGAGTTGTTCCCGGCTTAGGGTACTCCGCCCGCACACTGCGATCACGGGAACCCCGTTCCGCTGCGCTGCACGCGAGACGCCCATGGGGGTCTTGCCTAGCAGGCTTTGCTCGTCCAGGCTGCCTTCTCCGGTGATCACCAGATCGGCGCCCTTCAGGCGTTCTTCCAGTTCAGTGAATTCAAGCACGACGTCGATGCCCGGCCGCCGCTCTGCCTTCAGCGCCGCGATGGCAATGTAGCCAACGCCGCCTGCTGCTCCTGCGCCTTCTGCCTTGGCCGCGAATTTGGCATGTTGCCCGGTTGTGGATGCAAGGACGTCGACGAAGTGGCTCAGTGCCGCATCGAGCGAGGTGACGTCGTCCGGCGTCGCGCCCTTCTGCGGACCGAAGATGGCTGGGGCTCCGCTGGCCCCCAAAAGGGGATTGTCGACGTCGGACGCCAACACGAACTCCGCTGCCTCAACGCGGACGTCGAAGTTGGAGAAGTTGATGCTGTTCAGCTGTGCCAAGGCGGCACCGCCGCCGGGGAGCTCGTTGCCGTTCTCGTCCAGGAAGACGGCGCCGAGGCCCTGCAGGACTCCTGCGCCGGCGTCGGTGTTGGCGCTGCCGCCTACACCCAGGATGATCTTGCGGCAGCCGAGGTCCAGCGCGGCGCGGATGAGCTCGCCCGTGCCGATGCTGGTGGCTGTCTTGGCCGTTTCCGACGTGGGGCCGTCCGGGAGGAGGGCGAGACCGGAAGCTGCCGCCATTTCGATGACAGCTTCCTGGTCCCGCACCGCGAAGTCGGCCTTCACTGGCTCGCCGAGCGGGCCGGTGACGGTGGTGGTCCGGCGGGTGAAGCCGGAGCCGATGGCGGCGTCGATGGTTCCTTCGCCGCCGTCGGCCACCGGAATGCGTGTTGCTTCAAAGCCGTTGTGCCCGTAGCCCGCCAGCAGCCCTGTTGCCAGGTGCTCGGCGACGTCGGGCGCGGACAGCGAGCCCTTGAATTTGTCCGGGGCGATGACAACACGCATTCCGGTGCCTCCTTACTGTTTTCTCTAGGCCTTGGTCAGGATCGCGGTGGGTGCGTCCGCCGCGGTCTCTGCCAACTCTTCGAACTCGTTCACGCCGTTGATCTCAACGCCCATGGAGATGTTGGTGATCTTTTCCAGGATTACTTCAACCACCACGGGAACCTTGAATTCGCCCATCAGAGCCTTGGCCTTGTCGAAAGCGGCAGGCAGGTCGTTCGGGTCCTCAACGCGGATGGCCTTGACGCCCAAGCCCTCGGCAACCTTGATGTGGTCCACGCCGTAGCCGTTGGTCTCCGGGGAGTTGATGTTCTCGAAGGCCAGGGAAACGTTCTGTTCCATGTTGAAGCCGCGCTGGCTCTGACGGATCAGGCCCAGGTAGCTGTTGTTCACCACAACGTGGATGTACGGCAGGTTGAACTGTGCGCCTACGGCCAGTTCCTCGATCATGAACTGGAAGTCGTAGTCACCGGACAGGGCAACAACAGTGGCATCCGGGGTTCCACGAACAACGCCCAAGGCAGCGGGAGCGGTCCAACCCAGCGGGCCGGCCTGGCCTGCGTTGATCCACTTGCGGGCACCGAACACGTGCAGCATCTGTGCGCCGGCGATCTGCGAGAGACCAATGGTGGACACGTAGGTGGTGTCGCGGCCGAAGGCCTTGTTCATCTCCTGGTACACGCGCTGCGGCTTGATGGGCACGTTGTCGAAGTTGGTCTTGCGGTGCAGGGAGCCCTTGCGCTCCTGGCACTCGGCAACCCAACCCGAGTAGTCCGGCAGGGTCTTTGCTGCCTGGCGTTCGCGGGCCAGCTCCAACAGACCGTCCAGCGCCGCACCGGCGTCGGACGCAATGCCCAAGTCCGGCGAGAAAACGCGACCGATCTGCGTCGGCTCAATGTCGATGTGAACGAACTTGCGGCCGGCCGTGTAAGTGTCCAGACCGCCAGTGTGGCGGTTGGCCCAACGGTTGCCGATGCCGATCACGAAGTCGCTCTGCAGGAACGTCTCGTTGCCGTAGCGGTGCGAGGTCTGCAGGCCAACCATGCCGGCCATCAGCTGGTGGTCGTCCGGGATGGCGCCCCAGCCCATCAGGGTGGGGATCACCGGAACGTTCAGGATCTCGGCCAGCTCAACCAGCTGGGCCGAAGCACCTGCGTTGATGATGCCGCCACCGGCAACGATCAGCGGGTGCTGGGATGCGGTCAGCAGGTCCAAAGCCTTTTCCAGCTGCTTGCGGGAAGCCTTGGGCTTCTCGATGGGCAGGGGCTCGTAGGCGTCGATGTCGAACTCGATCTCGGCCATCTGAACGTCGATGGGCAGGTCCAACAGAACCGGGCCCGGACGACCCGAACGCATCAGCTGGAAGGCCTTCTGGAACGCACCGGGAACCTGGCCCGGCTCCAGGATGGTCATGGCGAACTTGGTCAACGGCTTGGCGATGGACTCTATGTCCACAGCCTGGAAGTCTTCCTTGTGCAGCTTGGCTACGGGTGCCTGGCCGGTGATGCAGAGCATGGGGATGGAATCAGCCTGGGCTGCGTACAGTCCGGTGATCATGTCCGTGCCAGCGGGGCCCGACGTGCCGATGCAGACGCCGATGTTGCCATCAGCTGCGCGGCTGTAGCCGTCGGCCATGTGGCTGGCGCCTTCAACGTGGCGGGCCAGCGTGTGGCGGATGCCGCCGTGGGCACGCATTGCTGAGTAGAAGGGGTTGATCGCTGCGCCGGGCAGACCGAAAGCTTCGGTTGCGCCTTCCTTTTCCAGGATGGCTACGGCCGCATCAACGGTGCGCATCTTTGCCATGGTGTACTCCTTGTTTTTTGCCCTTTCGGGCGAAGTCTGTGGTGTTTTTGGGTGTGGTGAGGGAGCCGCCGTCGTTTAAGTACGACGGCGGGTTCCCTGCTTTCGTTGCTTTAGTCCGGCTTTGGCCGGGGGTGCTTTACTTCCGGCCGCTGAGCTGGAGGACCTGCTTGAAGAGGCCCGAGTGGTCGAGGCCGCCGTCGCCCTGGTTGACGGTTGCGGCGACGAGCTGTGCGACGACTGCGCCGAGCGGGACAGCGACGTTGGCTTCGCGGGCTGCGGAGGTGACGATGCCGAGGTCCTTGTGGTGGAGGGCCAGGCGGAAGCCGGGGTCGAAGTTGCGGTCCAGCATCTTCTGACCCTTCTGGTCGAGAACCTTGGAACCGGCCAAGCCGCCGCCCAAGACCTTCAGTGCTGCGTCGGTGTCTACGCCGTAGGCCTCAAGGAAGGCGATGGCCTCGCCGAGGACCTGGATGTTGACGGCCACGATCAGCTGGTTGGCTGCCTTGACGGTCTGGCCGGAGCCGGACGGGCCGACGTGGACGATGGTTTTGCCCACTGCGTTGAGGACATCCTGTGCTGCCTCGAAGTCAGCCGCTTCGCCGCCGACCATGATGGACAGGACGGCGTCGATTGCGCCCTGTTCGCCACCGGATACGGGAGCGTCGAGCGGGCGGATGCCGGCTGCTACTGCGTCGTCCGAGAGGCGCTTGGCCACGTCCGGGCGGATGCTGGATGCGTCGATCCAGATGGTGCCCTTCTTCGCGTTGGCGAAGACGCCGTCCTTGCCGCTGACTACACCCTCAACATCGGGGGAGTCCGGGACCATGGTGATGACGACGTCGGCGTCCTTGACTGCGTCAGCGATGCTGGTGGCACCCTGGCCGCCTTCGGAGACGAGCTTGTCGATCTTGTCCTGGCTGCGGTTGAAACCGGTGACCGTGTGGCCGGCCTTGACGAGGTTGATGGCCATGGGGAGGCCCATGATTCCGAGTCCGATGACTGCAACGTTGCTCATTGTTGTTCTCTTTCTGAAAGTCTTTTTTAGCTCAGGTGTGCTGGATGCTAGTTGGCGTTGGCGCGCTGGCGGATGGCCCAGCTGAAGGCCGATTCCTGCGGTTCCTTGTACTCGAGGCCGATGTAGCCGTCGTAGCCGAGTTCGCGGCTGCGGGCGATCCATTCGCCGAGGGGGAGGTTGCCGGTTCCGGGAGCGCCGCGGCCGGGGTTGTCGGCGATCTGGATGTGGCCGAAGTCCTTGGCGTGGTTCTCGATGACGGATTCGACGTCGTCGCCGTTGACTGCCAGGTGGTAGAAGTCGGCGAGGAGCTTGATGTTCTGTGCGCCGGATTCTGCCTTGACGCGGGCGATGACCTTGAGTGCGTCTTCGGCGGTGAGGAGCGGGTACTTGGGTGCGCCGCTGACCGGTTCGAGGAGGACGGTGCCGCCAATACGTGCGACGCCGGCAGCTGCTGCGGCGAGGTTCTTGGCGGCGAGTTCGTCCTGCTCTTCAGGGGTGAACTCGTCTTGGCGATTGCCGTAGAGGGCGTTGAAGGCCTTGCAGCCGAGGCGCTCACCGATGCCGGCTACGACGTCGATGTTGTCCTTGAATTCGGAGCAACGTCCCTTCCAGGAAACCAGGCCGCGGTCGCCGCCGGGCATGTTGCCGGCGTTGAAGTTCAGGCCCGTGAGCTGAACGCCGGCGTCCTTGATGGCGTTCTCGAATTCGCTTACTTGTGCGTCGGTGGGGACGGAGGTTTCGAAGGGCCACCAGAACTCGACGGCGTCAAAACCGGCTGCCTTCGCGGCGGCGGGGCGCTCGAGCAAGGGCAGCTCCGTCAGGAGGATGGAGCAGTTCACTGTGTACGTCATCGTAGGTCCTTCCGAGGAGGGGCTTTGATCTATCTTCCGGGTTGCTTGGCTGCTGCCTTGGTGCTTGGCTTCAGTTTCCGCTTTGTGGAATTTAGATTCTGCTTTATGAAAAGTTTAGGGAAGGAGGGGGTGGGAGTCAAGGGGGACCGAGACTCACACGTAGTGCTCGCGACACGGCATGCGTGCCTCATTTGACAAACGCTCGCGAAATCACGGGCCGCTGTGGGCGCGGCGGCAACGATGAGGGGGGACCTGTCGATGGCAACGCGTAGGGAAATCACGAAGAAGTACGCAGCCGATTATGCGAAGTCTTCAAGAACGCCAAGGGATTGGTTCTGGACGAGCTGGTCGCCGTCACGGGCTGGTCCAGGGCCAGCGCCCGGCGGGCGCTCTCCACCGCGCGCCCTGGACTTGAGGCTCGTGGATCCCGCATTGTTCCAGCACGGACCCACCAAGATCAGCGCCATAGCTGACCTGCTGGCCAGCGTGTACGAAGAACACAAAGACCGCATCTTCACCGACCCCTCCACCGGGGAACTGGAACCGGCCCGTGGTGCCTTGCAGCTGGTCTTCTGCGACTTCGGCACACCTTCGAAGAGGTGGAACGTCTACGGCGAACTCAAAGACCAGCTCCGCCGCCGGGGAGTGCCCGAACACATGGTCAGGTTCATCCACGAAGCCAAAAACGATAACGAGAAAGGTCGGCTGTTCGCAGCCGCCCGTTCCGGACAAATCGCCGTATTGGTTGGGTCACCTCGAAAATTGGTGTCGGCACGAACATTCAAAAACGTGCCGTGCACCTGGTGGACATGGACGCGCCATGGCGGCCGGCCGACGTCGAACAACGCCACGGCCGCATCCTGCTCCAGGGCAACCAGAACCGCGAAGTGCGCATCTCCCAAGTCGTCACCAAGGAATCCTTCGATTCCTTCGTGGCAGGGACTGGAGCGGAAGTACCGGTTCATCAACCAGATCATGCGCCGTCGTCTGGACGTCAGGGAAATCGAAGACATCGGGGATGACACCCTGAACTTCGCCCAAGCCAAAGCCATCACCAGCGGCAACCCGCTGGTACTGGAAAAGGCCGTCGCCGACCAGAAACTCGCCCGCCTCAGCCGCCTGGACCGGGCGTACAACCGCAACCTCGTCGCGGTGAACCACACCAAACGCGGAGAACAAGCCGCAGCCGACGCAGCAGCCCAAGACCTGCCACTGATCCACGCCGCCGTAGCGCGGACCGTGGACACCACCGCGGACGCCTTCAAAGCCACCATCGGCGGCCAGAGCTTCGACAACAGAACCGACGCCGCCGAAGCCCTCCGGACATGGGCAGGCAGGCAAGACCACCGGCTCATGAACCTCTACGGCGACGACGAACTCGGCACCATCGCCACCCTCGGAGGCCACGAACTCCGGGCCAAGCTCGTACCCGGACGGGACCTCGACCGCTCCACGGTAGAGGTACGTGTCGAGGGTGTGCCCAGGGCGACCACCCAGATATCCCGCAAGGGTCTGCTCTCAGCTGACCTTGGCACCATCAGGCAACTCGAAAACAGGGTGTCCTCCCTGCCACGGCTCGCCGCCGACGTCGAAACACGACGCCAGGAAGCCCTCACCCGTATCGAGCAAGCAGACAAGGCGCTGGCAGAACCGTTCAAACACACCGCAGCACTCAAAGCCGCCCAAACCAACACGGCACGCATCGATCAGCTCATGGCCGACGCAGCAAAACCGGACGAGCCACAAGAGCCCGAAACCGCGCCTCAAAGTGACCCACGCCTGGAGAAGATGCAACGCCTCATGAAAGCCTCATTCCCGCAGGCGCCAGGCACGGCGGCCACAACACCCCGAGCCGCGACGGCACGTGCCGGGATGATTGGCCGTCCTCGAGGGCAACAGAGCGAATACGAGCGGTGAATCGCTCTAACGCTCTGTACGGAGACCAGCGGGAATGTAGCGGGGGTACTGCGATGGGTGCAGGCTGCGGATCAGTTCGCGGTGACGCTGACACTCCAGGTGACGCCGAACTGGTCGGTGAGCATCCCGAAGCCGGCGCTCCAAGTGGAGGCGGCGAGGGGCTCGACGATCTTGGCATCGGCGGCTAGGCCGTCCCAGTAGCCCTGCAGCTCCTCGATGCTGTCGGAGCTGATGGAGACAAACAGAGCCTGCTCAGTTACCGTCGTGTGGTTCACGCGGTGGGTCGCGCCACCACTGGCGATACCGCCCTCGGTCCGGCCGGGGATGTCGTAGCCCATGATGCGGAAGCCGTTCTCGGCGGCAACGGCCCCGAAAACCACCTTGTCCGAGCCCGGGACGTCTGCGGGCATTCCGAAGTCGGCGTAGGTGTTGATCATGATATTGCCGCCGAAGACAGAGCCGTAGAACTCCAGCGCTGCGCGAGCGTCGCCGAGGAAGTTCAGGTGGGTGGTGGTCTGGATGCTCATTTGTTGCTCCTTAACGTTGGATACCGACCGAACCCGGCTGGTATGTTCCAGCCTTCCAGTCCAGTAGGTCAGCTAGTGTCCTACTTCGGTCGTAGAGTTGAAGACATGACCACCCCAACGTCGCGACTCCTGAATTTGCTGTCTTTGCTGCAGACTCGACGTGACTGGCCGGGCTCAATGCTCGCTGAGCGGCTTGAGGTCAGCGACCGGACTGTGCGGCGCGACATCGAGCGCCTCCGTGAGATGGGCTACTCGATTGACGCGACAATGGGAAGCGACGGCGGGTACCGGCTCGCAGCTGGCAGTGAACTGCCGCCGATGCTATTCGACGACGATCAGACCGTGGCGATCGCTATCGCACTGCAGACCGCCACCATCGCGGGGGCTGAAATCGGTGAGGGTGCCATCCGGGCTCTGGCCACGATGCGGCAGGTCATGCCTCCACGCTTACGTCACCGTCTCGACGCGCTGGAGGTCACCGCAATCCTGCAGCGGCCAAGAGAAGGAATGCCCGGGGCTATCTCCATGGAGGTGCTGCTGTCGCTGGCGACTACGATCCGCGCCTGCGAGGTTCTCCGCTTCGACTACGCGCCGCGCACCGCGCCTACAGAGGACCCGTTTCACCCTCCCCGCCGAGTTGAGCCGCACCACCTCGTCACCGCGCAGGGCCGTTGGTACCTCCTCGCCTGGGACCTTCAGCGAGACGACTGGCGCATGTTCAGCGCCGACCGGATCACACCTCGCACCCCCACCGGTCCCAGATTCACCCCACGCGAGGTACCGGGAGGCGACGTGAATGAATTCGTCTCCGCCCGCTTCAAAGGCGCCAACGTCAATCAGTGGCCCTGCCGCGGCACTGTCATCCTCAATCTACCCATCGAGGAAGTGCTGCCGTTCGCAGGCGACGGCACCGTCCGCCCCTACGGCGACGACCGCTGCACGCTCGAGTCCGGATCGTGGTCCTGGGGCTCACTCGCCTCATCATACGGCCGCTTCGAAGTGCCGATGGAGGTCCTCGACCCTCCCCAACTCGCCGAGGCATTTACCGTACTCGCCAACCGCTACCGTAACGCTGCCACTATGACCCAATGAGATCTCACCTGCCGTCCCAGCCGACCCGCCACGATCATCCCTCAGCCTGCCCTGCCGGAGTCAAAAACGACCGTTATTGACCTCAGGCATAATCTGAAGGACGGTGCCCGGGGGAGTATGGATTTCCGAAGAGTCAGAACTCAAGGTCGATATCTAAGTTGGTCAGAATGGGAGACGAACGTTTCTGACATCCAAAGTGCGTCGCCTCAAGAAGCGCAGGCTTCTTCCATGCGCTATCCAGGGAGAATGTACTTCTGGAGTGAGGCTGGTAGCTTCATCTCTCCACTGGGCAGGATGCCCCACTGCTCGAGTGGAGCAAGCGCGAAGAAGGATGGGCTGAAGGGGTAACGCAGGGCTGTGGGGTGGATGTAACCAGCTTCACCGCCGCGGCAGAGTAGAACTCCAACAGCTTTGCGTTCAATATCGATTACTACGCTGCGGCCAGGTGGTCCAACTACAGGCCTGACAACAGTGGGGGACCACAGCCAAATGTCCAGCACCCGGCGTCGGTTGTAACCGCCATGGCGCCTGGCCCAGTCCGCCGTGTTCAATGGGGAACGCTGAAGCTCAAATGCTATATCGACTCCGCTACTCAGGGTCGCCCCAACGTCACTTCTTAGGCGCGCTCCATCGAGCCAATGTTCTTCCCGGACTGATCCAGGGATTATGCACTCCTGATTCCTTGCCCAGTTGGCGAGTAGACGTTTGCCTTGAACATGTTGGGCTGTTTCCCCATGCTGTCCTTTTCCCCAAGGAGATGCTCCTGGAGGGTGGCGGAAGTAATTGCCGCGGTCCCTCGTCTCAACCAGTACGACAGGCACCGTGGATCCATCTTCCAAACAATCGATGCAGACAATTTGCTTGGAACCTCTAAATCCATAGTGGTCGTAGTACGCCGCACCTGCACTCCGCGCCATCTCTTCAGCAAATGCAACCGATCCGTCCGCGGTGTTTATCGCCACCACCGGCTCGAACAGCCCCCATTTCCGCGGCTGCAGCTCGTGGATTCCTTCCATGGAACCAGTGTGGCGCTGAGTACAGACACTTTTGAGCCTTGGCGTACGGGTGTCTTAGGAAACTAATGATTCATAAGACAGGGTGGATGGCCGTGCCCCTGAACAGAAGCAGCAAGAAATTCCCTGAGTTGAGGGGCCCTCGGCCTTGGAAAACGTCTTGGTATATCGTCTCGCCGTGAAGTGTATTAGCAGAGAGTTGGGGATGGGCTTCTGAGTCGCAGTGAGCTTGCTTTGGCGAACGGGCGCCCTAAATCGATGTTCGCTGGGGTGCTCGGGGCTTTCGGTAGGCTACTTGCCGGGCTGTACCGGCAAGTGATGGAGGACCGACAAGGACCGCTCAGCGATAGGTTCGTGGCCGTCCTCATTTTGATTCGGGACGTTGACGATCAAGTTTTGCGGCCCCAGCGCTCAGGATGCGGTCAATGTGCGCTTGGGTCGTCTGGTTGCATTGCTGCCCGTCTGCCAGCGAAGCCTGCAACCAGCCAGGGCCCTTCCTCGCTTCGATTTCTGGGGCGAGACGCTCGAGTTCCCCCTCTCGAACCAGGACTATGCCTGCATCCTCCAGCAACTCGAGGAGCGCGCTAACTGCCTTCCGGGCGGAGCCCTTGAAGGCCGACATGCCATGGTCCTTAACCGGGGTCCATGGCGAGCCCTGGGTTCGGAGTTGGGCGAGCACGGCCTCTTTATCTTTAGGAGAGAATTGTGCGTCTCGCTTTCCGTTCAGTGCGGCGATAATTGCGTCCAGCACATGGCCGACTTTGGCGGGTTCTCTTCGTGCTTTCAGGTCGACGGTTGCAAGCCTCCACTGCTTGGTCATCTCATCCGTCCAATTTCCGCCAACAGACTCGACTAAGGTTTGCAGCTTCCTTTGGTCGGAGAGCATATCCAGATCGGGGGCGGCCACAACCGGAACATCAACGGCGGTAAGTGCAGCAGCTACTTTGGCCATGCCATCTTTTCCACCAGTGGGGATGAACAAAATTTCATTTCTGGGTAGAGGTCCCTCCGTCCGGCGGTCGCAGTCGACTGCTGCGGCCAGATATGCGCAGTCACCTTCGGCCTCCGCAAGCACCACAAGACGATGGAAGAGACCGTCCAGCACATTTGTGTACTTCAGTACCGGGTCAGTCCAGAGGCCCCGCAGTTGGACTGCATCGAGCTGGCTTGCTTTTGGAGTGCCCTCGCTCCGGGACAGCCGAACGACCGAAACGTCTACTCCTGAATCGAGAAGCCCGGTTATGAAGCTGCGGTCGTGAGTCGCAATAAGAATCT
Organism: Arthrobacter sp. TS-15; assembly: GCF_006964045.1. Taxonomy (NCBI): domain Bacteria; kingdom Bacillati; phylum Actinomycetota; class Actinomycetes; order Micrococcales; family Micrococcaceae; genus Arthrobacter; species Arthrobacter sp. TS-15. The sequence goes on from NZ_SDXQ01000021.1 coordinate 19,632, forward strand.
GAATGCCTGTTTTTGCGGCCAAGCGCCCCAGCTGTGCACCGAGAGCGTGAGCCTGGGGCGGGTGCAGGAACGCTTCAGGTTCATCGAGAATGACGACCCTATAAGTCGCTGTAACGATCGGAAGCAATTGGCCCATCAAGCTCCGCATTCCGTCACCTTGCTCATCGAGCGGTCGTAGAGATGCCATCCGATCGCGATACTCGACGGGAATGTCGTTTATGCGGGGCGCTTCCATTCCCATTTCCCCAACGCGGAGGCGAACCGCGCGACCAAGCGTGTCAAGAGTCAGCGGGAGCCCGAACACGTCCCGTGACACGCTACTCACCTCTTCGAGGAGAGTTTTTGAGTCCTGTAGATAGTGAACCGGATGCTGTGGTGGATCCCCAGCCATTTCACGCATCTCCGCCACACTTCCAAGCGCGAAACGACCTTGGGCATTGCCATAGAAGACCAGAGAACTGGCTAGGTGCCCAAGTTCCATGGGCGGATCCTTCCAGGTCATAACCAGGGAGCTAGGGGGAAGGACATTCCCTCCTAATTGGAAGCCTGCGGATGAATCTCTGACCACAAAATCCGAGTTCTGCCCCAGCCATGAAACGACATCGGCCTCACTACCTTGGGCATACAGATCAAGTGAGTCGACGGCCACTCGAGGTTGCTCGTGGTATCCGGGGATGTGGGATAGCTTTTCCGACACTTCGCGGAGCACCGTTGACTTGCCGGCGTTGTTGGCACCAACAATGGCGGTGACCCCTGCACGCTGGAGTGGAATCGATTGGCCACCGAACAAATTTATGCGGTCGATAGCAAAATCAAAATTTTCCGCTTTCCCGTTTACTAAGTGCGATTGGTCCGGGAAGGCCGCTTTAAGACGCTCCGTCCAGTCCTGTGTCAAGATGTTCCCCCTTATTTCTCTCACCTGTATCTGTGGCAGTCGTTCGGCAAAACCGCCGAACGGCGACCGCCCATTTTGACAGAATCTCGCTAGAGTCGGCTTCCGATATCGATCATGACGATCCCACCAAGTGAACTCGCGGGCTTGACAAACTATCACACCGCCATGCAAGGGGAAGCACGACTATGCCCGACCACGTCGGCCGATGTATTCGACCATCATCTCTTTCAGGGATCGGTAGTTGTCACCGACGTAGCCATGAAAATCCGAAGAGACTAAACACATTTCCCAGCCTTCCTCTCCGATGCTGTACGGCTTGCCGAAGAGACGACGGTGGGTCTCGGAGCGTGCGTAGGTGGGGACAGCCCGATGGCCATCCGTGGTCAACAGGTACTCATAGATGTCCCAGCACTCTGCGACCTTGACTCGTGAGATGTCTTTACCGCGCGTCCGGTCCGCGTACCGGCTGCTGGAGTTCGGATGCTCGTGGTACTCGAACGTCACATGCTCGAGGACTTTGTCCGGTCTTATCCCGAGACGTGAGGCGGCGAGCAGGAATTCCTTTGCCAGCTCGGCCCCTTGTTTTCGGGCTTCCCGCTCTCGGGCCGCTTCCTGCAGCATCCGTGCAGCATCTTGCGTCCTTTTAGCCGCCAGCGCGTCTTCAAGCTCACCCATGAGTTCAGGGTAGCTGCCCAGCTAGTGGCTCCGTCCAGTGACACAGCAAATCAAGAGCCAGCCCCACGAGGAGCCGATCACAGCACTCAGTTGGGTGACCAATAAAGGTCGTCTTCGGGCCGGAGAACCAAGTGCAGGAGCGTCACGACGCAGGGGATGTGCCAGGGGGCCACCGCTATCGGCCGAGCATTTGCTAGCGCTTGTTCGTCCTGCTGACTGTGCGGAGTGAGCCAGCAAAACTCAATGGTCGAACTCTGAAGTTGACTGCCACAACCTTGGGATAAGCAAACCAACCCTCACGATGGAACAACGTAAGAGAGGCTGCATCCCACTCAAGGTGCGTAAGCATTTGCAGGACGTGATTGTCAGTGACGGATAGGCCATCACCTGCGCGGAGTAATACGTAAGGGATCTTCATTGTGATGGTTCCCCTGACTTAACGGAGTCAACGGCAATGCCGGGACGAAGTTACGTTACAGGGTGAACTCCTCTGGATCGAAGTCTTCCACCCGCTAAATGAGAATCTCAACAATGGATCCTTTGACGCAACCCCTCTCCTAACGTCATGGTCAATCCATATGCCTTTGTATCAGTGGTTTGCGATGTCTGAGCAAACTGTCTCATCTTGATTTTCTCAATGTTGATGAGTTCACGCCTTTGACGAGACTTTGGCAGGTGGTGTTGGTTCTTTGTGTAGCGTAGTGGCACGGCACGCCCCATCCCCGAGTCGGTACCCTTATGACCGATTTCAGTGATCGCGCCAGCGGTGTAACTTCGACTGACCCATCAGCCCATATCGCTCTCCATACTCCAGCTATGCTGAGGAACGCCGGTTGGTACGGCAGAGGCATGGCGGCAAGGATCCTCCTCACTGCCCGCGAAAGGACATACGAATGGCTCGGCCGACAGTTCAGGATGTCGCGAAGACTGCGGGTGTGTCCGTGGGGACGGTATCGCGCGTCATGAACGGAAGTTCGGCGGTCAGCGCGGCGGCCAAGGAGAAGGTCAACGCCGCCATCAAGGAGCTCAGCTACCGCCCTCTCGCCTCGGCACGAGACCTAAGACGAGACCGCACAATGCGCGTCCTTGCCCTCGCCAAGAATCTGGACTCGCTCGTGATCAGCGAAGTCTTTCGAGGTGTCGGCGACGCCGCCGCGGACTCCGGCTACGTCAGCCTCATCGCAGCCACCGACGGAGACCTCGACCGCGAACAGCAACTAGTCGATATGCTGCGCAACGGCTCCGTAGACGGATTGGTGATCTTTTCGCCGACGATGCCGGACGAGGACGTCAACACCGTCGCCGAGCAAATGAGCGTGGTCCAGGTCTGTGAAATCGTCGACGCCGAGGCAGCGTTCGGCGTGTCCATCGATGACCGCCAAGCCGCATACGACATCACGAAACACCTGATCAATACCGGCGCCAACAAGCTGGCAATGCTTGCCCATAGAGGCGCCCGTTCAGGCCGGCTGCGCGAAGAAGGATTCCGGCAGGCCCTCAAGGAAGCAGGCTTGGAAGAAGACCAGATCCTGCTGGGAGAGGGCAACTTCGGCTTCCACGCCGGTCGTAGTCTCACAAAGAAGCTCCTGGAGACGAAAGACCTTCCGGATGCAGTCTTCTGCGGAACCGACGTAGTCGCAGCAGGTTGCGTCCGTGAACTCACGGACGCCGGTCTTAGGGTTCCCGAGGACATCGCCGTAGCCGGTTTCGATGACTCAGCCCAGGCAGAAATGTGCGTCCCGGAGCTCACTACCGTAAGACAGCCGGCGTATGAGATGGGCCGAGTCGCCTTCGCTGAACTCCTGGACCGGATGACCGTCGAGGGCTCACACCGCCGCGGCCGGACGTTCCTCCCGCACGAACTCGTCATCCGAGACTCCACAAAATAAAGAGGGTTGACAGCCCTCAGTGGTCCCTGTCACACTACTTTGGAATCGATTCCACGGCCGCAAGGCCGATTCTTTTGAACACATTTGGAATCGATTCCACGAACCACAGGCAACACCGGCAAAGAAGCCACCCTCAGCACGCGGGACAGCCAGAACGCGCACTGAACGCCACCCACAGTCACCAAAGGAGCCACTTGTGGACTTGAACCGACCTGCTCTACCGCTCCAGAACAAAGCCACCCGAAAGACGAAGGGCCTCGGAGCCGCAACCGCAGTAGCAGCCGCCCTCCTCCTCAGCGCATGCGGCGGGGGAGCCGCACCCCAAGGTGCCGAGCAAGCGGCAGCTGCCGATCCGGCGTCGGGCGCTAATGCCAGCGGCGCCGTGAACATCTGCGGCGTCAAGGACGCGAGCGGTATCTACAAGGGCACAGCGGAGGCGTTCACCAAGGCGAACGGCAAGGTCACGGCCAAGTACACCGAGATCGGCGCCACCACGGATGAGGCCCGCACGCAGATCGTGCAGCGGCTCGAGGGCAAGTCCACTGAGTGCGACCTCTTTGTCACGGACGTCATCTGGACCTCCGAGTTCGCCTCGCAGGGCTGGCTGCTGGACCAGACCAAGCTGGTGGAGGCCAACAAGGACCGGCTCATTCCCTCCACTGTGGAAACTACCAAGTACCAGGACAAGTACTGGGGCTCGCCGTTCTTCACCAACGCCGGGTTGATCTACTACCAGAAGGACAAGGTGGCCAAGCCCGAATCTTGGCAGCAGCTCTACGCGGAAGCCGCCAAGGCCCCGGGCAACGGATACGTCTACCAGGGCAAGCAGTACGAGGGCCTCACGGTGAACTTCCTCGAAATGCTCTACAGCGCAGGCGGCGAAGTCCTCAACGACCAGGGCGACGTCACAATCGACTCCAAGGAAACCCGTGACGTCCTCAACTTCATGAGCGACGGCCTCAAGAACGGCTCAGCCGACCGCGCCGTCCTCACCTACAACGAAGACCCCGCCCGCCTCGCGTACGAGTCCGGCGACTTCGGATACCAGCGCAACTGGCCGCACGTGTATCGCCTGCTCAACGCGACACCGCTGGCGTCGAGCTTCGCGGTCGCGCCGTTGCCGGCATGGGAAGGCGGCAAGGCTTCCGGCGTGCTGGGCGGCTGGAACCTGGCGATCTCGGCCCACTCCACCAACCAGGCTGGAGCTGTCGCGTTCATCGACTTCGCCACCACGCCGGACTGGCAGAAGCACGTGGCTATGGACTACTCCCAGGCCCCGGTCAACGAAGCTGCCTACTCTGACCCGGCGGTTCTCCAGAAGATGCCGTTCGCCACGGAACTCCTCGCCTCGGTGAAGGGTGCCAAGCCGCGCCCGATCTCCCCGGTCTACCCGCAGATCAGCCAGGCGATCTACAAGAACGTCTATGCCGTCCTCTCCGGCACTGCCTCCACCGAGGAAGCCGTGCAGAAGATGGCCGAGGAAATCACCACCGCCAAGGCGAGCTTCTAGTCATGGCCATCAGAACAATCCCGGCAAGCCGCGGCCCAGCAAAAACAAGCGGCCGCGACCGCGCCGAGCGCAAGCTCGCCTTCCGCATGACCGCACCGTCGCTGGTCATCATGGCGCTGGTTGCGGCAGTCCCCATCGGCTACGCCATCTGGCTCTCGCTGAACCAGTACAGCGTCCGCACCGCCGGCCTGTCCCGCTTTGTCGGCCTGGAAAACTACATCAACGCCCTGGCAAGCCAAGAGTGGTGGGCTGCGTTTGGCCAGACCTTCCTCTTCGCGGGTTTGTCGGTCAGCTTGGAACTCGTCCTCGGCACGGCCATGGCGCTCCTGCTCAACCTCGCGTTCAAGGGCCGGGCCGTCCTGCGCACCGTGGTTCTGCTGCCGTACGCCATCATCACCGTGGTCAGCGCCATCACCTGGCAAACGATGTTCCAGCCCAATATGGGCCTGGTCACCAACGTCCTCTCCACGCTGGGGCTGCCGGGCGGCGACGTCGTGTGGCTCGGTGAGCACGGCTACGCGATGGCCGTGATCGTCATGGCCGACGTCTGGAAGACCACGCCCTTCGCGGCGCTCATCATCCTGGCTGGCCTGCAGGTCATCTCCGCGGAAACGTACGAGGCCGCGGAACTTGACGGCGCCAGCAAATGGCAGACCTTCGTGAACATCACCCTGCCGCTGTTGCGTCCGGCGATCGTCCTCGCCGCGATTTTCCGCACCATGGATGCCCTCCGCGTCTTCGACCTCCCGTTCGTGCTCACCCGCGGCGCCAACGGCACCGAATCCATGTCCATGCTCGCCTACACGCAACTGCGCGAAAATCGGCTGGTGGGCGAAGGCTCGGCGCTGTCCATCCTGACCTTCCTTACCGTCATGGTGGTCTCGGTCATCTACGTCCGCTTCGCCGGCGGCAACATCCGCGACGTCGCGAAGGAGGAACAATGAGCACGCTGATTGCAGAACGCCCGACGGCGGAACTCACCACCGGGCGCAAGGCGCCGAAGCGTCGCTTGCGTGGGGAATCGAAGCTGCACCCCTTGGTTTGGGTGTTCGTGGTGGCCGTCATGGCTTTCTCGCTCATCCCGTTCTACTGGCTGGTGAACACCTCCCTTAAGAAGGGTGCGAGCCTGTCCCAAGGCGAGCTCTTCCCGAGCCAGCCGACCCTCGAGAACTATCTGGTGGTCTTCCAGAACCCCGAGTTCCTCCTGGCCTTGCGCAACTCGGTGATTATCGCCGTCGTGACTACAACGGTGGCGCTGGTGTTCGCGTCCTTCGCCGCCTATGCGCTGGCGAGGCTGAAGATGCGCCGCAAGGCGATGATCCTGACGCTGATCCTCTCGGTCACCACGTTCCCGGCCATCGCCATCGCGGCCCCGATGTTCTCCATCTGGCGCGAGATCGGGCTGTACGACACTCTGCTCGGCCTCATCATCCCGAAGCTGACGTTCGCGTTGCCGCTGGCGATCTACACGCTGACGTCCTTCTTCAAGGAGATCCCGCGTGAGCTGGAGGAATCCGCGTACATGGATGGCGCCACACCGTTTGTCGCCTTCCGAAAGGTGATCCTGCCGCTGGCGGTTCCCGGCCTGGCGACCACGGCGATCCTGGTGTTCATCTCGGTCTGGAACGAATTCCTCCTGGCCGTCACACTGACCACCTCGCCCGAAGCCCGACCCGTCCCGGTGGCGATTGCGTTCTTCAGCGGCACCAGCGAGTTCGACCAACCCCTCGGCACCATCAGCGCAGCGTCGGTGATCATCACCGTCCCACTCGTGATCCTGGTGCTCGTGTGCCAGAAGCGGATCGTTTCCGGCATGACGGCCGGCGCGGTCAAGGGCTAACCCCAAACCTAGTAACCACAGAAAGAACAGGAACAACGTGAGCATTCAGCAGCAGGCCCCGTCCGCAACCCTCAAGGTGGGAGTTGTGGGCATCGGTTGGGCCGGCCAGCAGCACCTCAAGGCGTACAGCAACATCGACGGCGTCGAAATTGTCGCCGTCGCCGGCATGGAAGCTGATCTTCTTGCCCAGCTGAAGGAGGAATACAGCATCCCCCACGCGTTCGCCCGCTGGGAAGACATGATCGAGCTCGAAGGCCTCGACGCCGTCAGCGTCGCCGTGCCGACGTTCCTGCACGCGCCCATCGCCATTGCCTCGCTCGGGCGCGGACTGCATGTGCTGAGCGAAAAGCCTTTGGCGCGTAACGCCGTCGAGGGTCAACAGATGGTGGACGCCGCCCGCAAGGCTGGCCGCGTCCTTGACGTTGCGTTTAACCACCGCCGCCGCGGCGACATCCAGGCGCTCAAGGAAGTGATCGACGCCGGGACGCTGGGTCGCCCGTACTACGCCAAGGCATCCTGGCTGCGCAGGCAGGGCATTCCGATGCTGGGCAGCTGGTTCACCAACCCGGAACTCGCCGGCGGCGGCCCGCTTGCCGACATCGGCGTGCACGTCCTGGACTACTCGCTGCACCTCCTGGGCGAGCCCAAGGTGCTGGCCGTCTCGGCGTCCACCCATTCCGAACTTGGTCCGCGCGGCCTCGGCGGCAACGCCCGGTACACGGCGTCGAACTCCAGCCACAAGTTTGAAGTGGAAGACTTCGCCTCCGCATTCATCCGGCTGGAAGGCGGCGGGACCCTGATCCTCGAAGCGGGATGGGCCACGTACCGCGACGAGCGCGACCTGATGGACTTCACCGTTTACGGGACCGACGGCGGAGCGGACTTGCGCTCGGTGGGCGCCTCCGAGAACCCGGTAGCGGACGTTCACGTCTTCACCGAGAAGGACGGCGAGAACGCCGACTTTGAGGTGGTGGCCGAACCCGGGCGAGCCCACCAGGCCGTCGTCGACGATTTCATTGCTGCCGTGCGCGGCGGCGAAACTGTATGGGGAAGCCATGACGGCTCACTCGCCCTGAGCCGTGCCCTGGTGCTCGATGCCTGCTACAAATCCGCCCTCGAACAACGTGAAGTGGTGCTCTGAAATGTCTGATGCGAAATTGAAGATTGTCGTCTGGAACGAGGCCGTGCACGAGGCCCGTAACGAGCCCGCCACGATCGGCGAGATGTACCCCGAAGGGATCCACGGCGCAATCGCCGCCGGGCTCCGCGGCTTTTACCCGGACTCCGAAATCACGACGGCGACACTCGCCGATCCTGAGCACGGGCTCTCCGAAGAAGTTCTGGAGCAGACCGACGTGCTGCTGTGGTGGGGGCATATCGCCCATGGGGAAGTCGCTGAGGAAGTAGTGGAGCGCGTGCAGCGGCATGTCCTCGGCGGCATGGGCCTCGTGGTCCTGCACTCCGGGCATTTCGCCAAGATCTTCACTCGATTGTTGGGGACCACGTGCTCGCTGAAGTGGCGCAACGAGGGCGAACGCGAGCTGGTGTGGACGGTGAAGCCTTCGCACCCGATCGCGGCCGGCATTGAGAGCCCTATCGTGATTCCGCAGCAGGAAATGTACGGCGAACTGTTCGACATTCCAGAACCCGATGACCTGATCTTCATCAGCTCGTTTACTGGGGGAGAGGTGTTCCGCTCCGGCGTGACGTTCTCCCGCGGCAAGGGACGGATCTTCTACTTCAGCCCCGGCGACCAGGAATACCCGGTGTACCACCAGCCGCAGATCCAGAAGGTCATCGCCAACGGGGTTGGCTGGGTGGCGCAGCCCGGCGTTTTCCGGGAAGCGCCCGAGGTCTCCAACCCGGCGCGGGGCTGGTTCGAGGAAGCCTAGCGCAGAGGGCTTCCACTCGTGAATCCTCTGTTCCACACTGGATTTATCTGCTTGTACTGAGCAGTGGATCAGGGCGGGCCGAATCGAGGGAAGGCTATGCAGAAAGCGCGTGTGGCGGCCGTGCTGACCTGGATTTACGCGGCGGCGTTCGGGATTCCTGCGATTCCAGTCAGCATCTACCTCCTCCAAAACGGGTATCTACCAATGTTCATGGACCTGTTCCCGATGTACGCGGGACCGTGGGACGGCCTGGACGGCTGGGTCTTCGTGTCGCTGCTGATGGCATTCCTGGTTGTGGTGTTGGTGGCGTCGTGGGCTGCTTGGCTCGCATGGAAGGGACGCCGGTCCGGGCTTGTTCTTGGGCTGGCTCTCCTACCTGTCGAAGCGGTGTTCTGGTTGGGCTTCGACCTGCCGTTCCCGTGGTTGTTCGGCGTGGCCCGGGGGTTGCTGTACGCGCTCGCTGTGATGTCCTTGCGTCAACGTCCGGAGGGGCGGCTGGTGGCGTAAGTGCGTTCACTCATGCTCTCCCGCGATTAGCCGTTGCCTTCGGCGCAACCCAATAAATCGATCTACTGCGACTGCAATGGCCATCACGACGAGTCCTATTCCGAAGGCGGTCATCGGGCCATATATTGGCCAGAATATAGCGAATGTGAAAGTGATTTATACGCACTCATGAATCGATTGAGGCACCAAGGAATAGCCACCTATAGGTGGGAAATATCACCTACCGGTCCGCTGCGAAAATGTTATCAACTGACAAATGCGGGGTTTGAAGAATTGGAGCACCGGCACGCAACGTGGAAAGAACTCCGAAAATCCTTGCTGGAACTTTTGGATACAGCGTCGTCAAATATTTCGGGGCCAAATTCTCGTGGGGTAGTACCAGAAAAAGAACGGAATGATGTTCAGATGGAGTCTAAAGGGAGGCTGAGGTGTCATCCATGCCCGCCCACGTCCAACCCCGCACCCACAGCAGCCACAAACGCATCCCTCTCAGTCCCGGCACGTGTGGAGGAACGAGTCAGACAAGGTGGGTGCCACAGCAATTCATTGGTTTCAACTTATGCTCCTCGTTTTTTAGATTTCAGTTGTCTGCTTGTTTGGGCGCGAGCATCCGTCCAGACGCTAAGTACGGCACACCCGGTGAGAACGATCAGCCCCGTGATCTGTCGGCCGTCCAAGTACTGGTTAAGGCCTAGTACGCCGACGATCGCAGCCAACGCGGGGTCCAAAGCCGACACCATTGCGAAGGGAAGCGCGCGAAGACGCTTCATGGCGAAAAGTTCCAGAGAAAATGGAATAGCTATGGTCAGCAGTGCCACGACAAGCGCCTGGCCCACCCACCGGTCTGCTGTCTGCAAGTCAGGAACTGGGGTTAGGATCTGCCCTGCTAGAACAACTAGGAACGCGACCCACAAAGCCTTGGATAACACTGCCAGCGGATGGGACGCAGTCGGCATAGTCGTCCCCACCTTGATATAAACGCTCAACAGAATCCCGGTAGCCACGGCCCACAGGATTCCCGCGGGATCCGGTCGGCTGGCGTAGTCCACAATGAGGAAAAGTCCTGCCACGGCGCCCAAAACCGCAAGCCGGACCGCCCGAGGGCGCGTACACAGACAGCCGAGTACCAAGGGGACAATGAATTCAATGGAAACCGCTAGAGACAGCGAAATATGGGAAATTGCTTGATAGAAGCAAAGCTGCATCAATCCCAAAACGACACCGTAGCCGACGATGCGGCGCAGGGATACCACAGCGGAGTATCTTACAAACCAGAGGGCAGGAAGGAGCGCCAAAGCTCCGATTCCTACTCTCAGGCACGTCGCAATTCCTGCGCCAGCAGCTCCAATGAGCCCAACGGCCATACCGTTACCGAGCTGAAGCGCGGCCAGGCTCACGGCCACGGCAGCCACACCCGCCGAGGCAGTCCTTGGCTTCCTCATGTAAACCGCGCGCACGACAAATCCACGGCTGCTGTCCCCCATGCCGCCATAGGCCTATATCCCCCAATTCGTCGTACCATCTGCCTGCGTACAAGGGAGCCGCTGCATCAGCACAGAAGTGCTGCGCCGAAGGTCCGCCTGTTGACCGAACCTAAGATGCCTGAATGCGCTTACAGGGGCGCGTCGATGCTCCCACCTATCGAGTGCGTGCAGCTCGCAGTTCGTGACGCAGCTATCCATGCCAACATGCGAGGACACCGAAGCGTACAAGCTTCTAGGCCGTTTAGGTTTCATCTGACGGGACAACCACTGGCGTCGGCTGCGCAGTTATGTAGTAGAGGGCAGCCCCGCCGCAAACGCCTCAATCCGATCGAACACCTCGGTTTGAGCTAGTTGGGAGGCCCGCCAATCTTCCGGGATTTGCAGGGAATGATCGGCCCCGGGCACCTCAAAGAACGTACCGGCACTCTCAGACTTACGTCCGCCGTCCCACAGCTTGTCCAATGAACCGCCGATAAAGAGATCCTCCTTTGAAGACATGCTGATAGTACTTCTGACCCTCTCGTCTGTGAGCAGCGGCGTCAGCCAGATACCCGGGACGCGCTCTTCCTCGGCCCAAGGGATACACAAAGTGCTTAAGGACTTGGCGACAATCAATCGTTGATCGGCGTCTGGTGCGGCCGCGAAAGCCGTCTTAGCGGCAGCGGCCGCGAACTCTTGAGGGCCAGCACTGGGCAAATCGTCAGGAGTCCACCGGACAGCCTGAACATGCCAGCCCAGTGCTCCCAGCATTTCACCAACCCAGAACAGGACTGGGCCCTCAACCGGGTACCCGGAACCGGGAAGCAGGACGGCTACCTTGGTTCGTGCCGAGTGATCAGTGGAGGGTTTAGCCCAGGTGAAGGATTCCATAAGGCATGCTAACCGGCGACCGATGACGCGAGCCTGACCGCCGGAGATCAGCCTGCGTGCTCCCTTTCCTGATTGAGCGAAAACTCGGGGGCACTCCGATGGAAGTGACCATAACGGCGTAGGCAAAGGTACGTGCCGACGAAGGTGGCAAAGCCCAGAAGTGGCCCGGCCCAGGCGACGATGGGTGAGCCGCGCAGGAACATCGCCACGATGGCAAATGCCGTGGCTGTGATGACGATCGCCGGTTTTTCCGGGGCGAGGTGGTACTGGACCTTCCGGCCGATCTGGCCGTAGAAGAACCCCACGATCAAGGGGAAGACAATGAAAACGCCGCCCACAATCAAAAGCCACGGCATCGCTGCCATGGTGGCGGCGCCGATGGTCAGCCCGTAACAGCCAGCCAGCGTCAGCCAATAGCTGTTGGCACTTTTACCGTGTTTCTTCTTCATGTTCAGACGTCCCCAAATCGGCGAGGGCCCCAGCATAGCCGCTCCCAAGCCGAGCCCGATGTCATGCAATCAGACGCTGGCTCCGCACACCTAGGCCACCCCAAAACGCCACCTAGTTGCTCCAAATTGACCCCTAATTTCGGCCAAATCACCACCTAGTTTCGCCTTTCCGCCCTGTGGGCCATGAACCCGCCCATAGTGTCCTTCTCAGAACGCAGCCCCGGATTAAATGCGGAGCTGCCGGTGAAGACAACTATGGGGTTGGGGAAATGAAGCTGAGTCAGCAACAGAGCATTGCCGCCGCTGTGGATCAGTGGATCACAGGGGTACCCGGACGGATACCGGGTCACGTTATTTTTGTTGAGAATCCCGAGCACGCCGATTACGCGAAGACTCTTGCCGGCGAAGGCTCTACGGTTCTGGTTCTGAACGGCGACAAAGTCGATGACGGCATCGTCACGGCATCGGGGTCATTCGACGCCGCGGGGGAAGAGCTCCTGGTGGACGGCACCCTCAGCTTGGAGATTCAGGACTATGTGGCTATCCCGTTCGTCAATCTGGTGGGTGTGACGGTAGTCAGGATCACCACCAAGGAGGACTGGCAAGCCTTTTTCGACGATGCAGAAGAAGCTGTCCGCTCCGGCCATTTTGTCCAGCAACTCACTGAGGTCAACGCCGTCCTGGCGGAGCGCGGGTTGTTGAGCGGGGCCGCGAAGGACACCCTGTTGCTGACGCGGCTTCACATCACCTGGGATGGTTCCGTCAGGTCCGGTCCCTACGGAACCAAAATCGGCAAGGTAGGTGACTCGCTTCCGGACATCAGAGTCCGGGCCGTTTCTCTGAGGCCGGAGTCCGCCGTTGCCGCTGTCTACTACCCCTGGGACATTCAGGACTCCCTTGAGGCCAGGACCTGGATCCCGCGCTACCTGGCCGCCTTGGATGCTTGGAAGTTCATTCCCCGTGAAGACCGGGCCACCACAAGCCTGGTCGGATTCGGCACCAGTCTCTACGGCGCCACTCTCAATGACGGCCTCCCGTCAGCGGACGCTCCTTTTATCCTCAAGCGGGCTGCCGAATACACCCTGCTGGACCCTAAGACGGGCCGGCTCTTCAAGATCGGCACGGACGCCGCCGCCATTATTGAGGCCGTCTCCACCATGCGAGACATCCAGGTTGCCGCCAGGGTGGTGGCACCCGCACTCAAGGTTTCAGCTGATGTGGCTGAGAGTGCCGCCAGAGCGGTGGTCACGCATTTTGAACAGCTGGGCATCGACATCATGGGTGCGGGCCGATGACTGTTGAGCCGGTCCTGCCAACCCCGCGGACACAACTTCCCCTCTGGGTTCCGCTAACCACCCAGCATGACTTCGACGAGGCCGGCTACACGGCGGTCAGCGCCAACGGCGTGCACGTCACCTTCGAGGACGGCCGGCAACGGATCTGCGCAAAGAGCGGCCTGTGGAACACCAATCTCGGTTACGGAAACCAACAAATAGCTGAAGCCGTGGCTACAGAACTTCACGCCGCCTCCTACCTTCCGCTGTTCCGCACGTCCCACCGGAAAGCGGTCGAGGCTTCAAGGGCCCTCCTGAGTCTGCCTGCACATGACTTCCAACGAGTGGTGTTTTCCACCTCTGGCGGTGCGGCCAATGACGCAGCGATGAAGCTCGCCCGCCAGTACTTTGTTTTGAACGGCCAGCCCGAGAGGAAGCTCATTGTTGGCCTGAGTGGCAGCTACCACGGGCTGACCTATGGAAGCCAAGCCCTCAGCGGTGATGAACTCGGACAGGCAGTTTACGGCGTGGACCGGCGCAATATCCGCCACATCAGATTCGACGACGACGGCGCGGAACTCACCCGGCTGATGCACAGGGAAGGGCACAGGATCGCGGCCGTCATCATGGAACCGGTCCTGGGTTCAGGCGCGGAATCAGTGCCGGACGGCTTCATTGAGGAGGTCATCAAACACCGGGACCACCACGGCTACCTGGTGGTCGCCGACGAGGTTGCCACCGGCTTCGGCAGGGTAGAAGGCTGGTTCGCCTCGGATGCCTGGCCTCAACAGCCGGACATTATTATTACGTCAAAGGGCCTGACCAATGGCACCAGCGCTTGCGCCGCCCTCTTGATAGCCCATCGCGTAACCCAACTCTTTGACGCATCAGAGTCCATCTTTGTTCACGGGGAAACCCAAGCTGGAACCCCGGCAACATGTGCCGCGATCCTCAGCACCATCGCTGAGATGAAGCGCTTGGACCACCACACCCTGAACAAGCAGGTGGCTGAGGGTCTCAACCAACTCATTGAAGACCTTCAACACACCCCGGGTGTAGGCAACTCAACGGGTCGCGGCTGTATGCGCGGCCTCAAGCTTCACGCAAAAAACGGCATGCCGCTTTCTTCCGACGGCGTCCTGGCTGTAGTGAGGAACATTCATCAAGCCGGTTCCATAGTCCAGCCGGGGCCTGGGCGGATCCAACTGCTGCCTGCCCTGACTTACACGGAGGACAACTTTGCAGAGCTCCGGGCCGCAGTAAAGGCAGGCCTGTTCAGTGCCGAACGCGACGGAGTTTTCGAGTGATTGCCGATCACGGCTTGAGGACCCGATGCGTCATTGCCGACGACGGGACGGCACCAAAGTACGTGGGCGGCCTCACTCGCGGCAGAACGGGCTTGGTAGTCGATCGGGACCTCAAAGTGCACCGAGACAAACTTCTTGAAGGTGACCTCAAAGGTTCAGCTGTCCTGGAATTGACTGCGGAGCCCGTCACCGTGGAAACGCTGAGGACCGTGGGCCGCTTCATCCGCGAAAACCGACTTCAGACGGTGGTGGGACTTGGCGGCGGTTCAGTCCTTGACGCGGTAAAGCTCGCCGCAATCTTTACCGCTGACCCCGCTTTGACCATATTCGCTGAACGCCACGCCAAGCGCTCCGGACTGTTGGTGTTGCCACCGATCACTAACCCCAACGATCGTCCCAAGACCATTCTCATGCCGTCCACGGTGGGTACCGGCGCTGAAGTCAGCGCTGTAGCGTGCCTGGACACCGCCGTCGGACGCCGCTTGATTGCCTCGCGTAACTTGGCGGGTGACGTGGCAATGCTCGACGCCGGGCATCTGGCCACCCTGCCCAAGTATCTGGTTTTCGAAGGCCTGCTTGAAGCTCTGCTGAGAGTGGCGGGGACCATGGTTGGCAGCCAGCACAGCATCTTTGACGACGACGGCCATGTCCTCATCCAACGGATGGTCCGGTTGGGAGAGCGGCTGACTCTTTACGATACGGCGGAACTCCGCCTAACTGCGGCCCGCCTCAGCATGGAGACGCACACCGGATGGGCACTCATGGGCCGCAACCCCTACGGGGCAAGGCACTGGTACCTCGCAAACGAGCTCGCGTACGTGACAGGGGCGAGAAAAATGACGGCGACAGCGTCTGTGATCGGGCCTATCTGGGCCGAAATCACCAACGGTGCAGCAGCCTGGGGCGACCGCCGGAGGCTCCAACAACTGTGGTCCGCGGTCACCGAGGCGGTCCCTGAGCTGGACCCGGATCCGGCTCCTGGTATCAACCACCTGATCCGGCGGTGGGGTATCGCCGGACTCGAGAACATCGGCGGCGAAACGCTTCACCTAACCACGGAAGCTGCTATCCGAAACTGGGGCGGATCACTGCCCATGCTTCGCGGCATCGACGCCGCGCAGATTCAGTACGTCCTCCATAGCGCGGCGAGGACCCACAGTCTTGTCCGCCCAACCGGGTGATCTACGAGCGACAAGAGGAAGGAGGTGAGTACATGAACAGCACAGCACTCAAAGCCCTGGACCTCAACATCCAAGAGCTGGAGGCCATGGACGTTCCGGACGACTGGGACGAACGCATCAAGGGCATCACGGCAGGACTGGCATTGGTGGGCATCGCGGTGGCCATCACCTGATCGCGCAGCCAACTCAAAACGCGCACTGAAGGGAGGTGAAAACGAATGCAAAATCAGCTCAACATCTCCGTCCAGGAGATCGAGTCGATGGATACCCCGGACTTCAACAACTGGTTCATCGGTGTTTCCCAAGGAGTTGCCATCGGCCTGATCGCCGTCAGCATCACCTAATCAGGGGTCCGCTACACAAGCTCCGCTCCGTATCCAGAGACCTAAGAAAGGAGAAGTCAATGATCGCAGCCTCGAACCTTCAGCTGACCATCGAAGAGCTGGAAAACCTCGACACCCCGGACGATACACCGTGGTACATCCGCGTTGGTGACGTCATCATCATTGCCGGCGTCGTCGTCGGCCTCGCCGCTACCTAAGCAAGTCCACGCGGGTGGTGCCATCTTGGCCACCACCCGCGTGAACCCACACCACCACACCGACTCCCGGAGAGCACGAGCTGATGAACACCGCACCAGATGAGACCGCCGACGCCATTTTGCGGATCCTTGGACACGTCGATCCTCCTGAGGATTTGTATAGCGTTTCGGGATCGAGACTCTACGACCAGATCACCGCCAACGACCTCACCGAGCTTCCCGAAATCCTGGCCGCTGCGCGGAAAACCTCCGGGCCTATCTTGGAACTAGCGGCAGGGTCCGGACGGATCACGCGACCCCTCCTTGCCTTGGGGCGTCCACTCACCGCGGTCGATTCGTCACCGGAAATGTTGGCCATGCTGAAGGAGAAGGCAGACACCAAAGCCTTCAACCCCCGCGATGTAAAGGTTGAACTGGTGGAGGCGGACATGTCCCGCTTTGAGATCGACGGCGGTTTCGGTTGTGTGGTTCTCGGTGCCAGTTCCATCACGCTCCTTGATCCGGCGGGGCGCTGGGAGCTGTTCCGTAGAGTGCGCGAATGTTTAACGCCGGACGGTCAATTCCTACTGACGGTCCTGAACGCGGACAACCACCAAGCCCCACTAGGCAGTGGAGGCCGCTGCACGGTTTCAGCTCTGGGGGACGATTCGTTCCTGATCACTGCGGAAGGCCGGGACGCTGCCAACGGAGCGCGTCACGTGACCATGATCCATGTCAGTTTTGGCTTGGACGGGACATATAGGTCCTCCGCCTACGCAAGCGACGTCGCCTTCCTGAGCAACAGCCTCCTCGAGGAAGAGATCGCTGCAGAAGGACTAAAGACTATTGAGCGCCGCCCGGTACGGATAGCGTCGCCAAGCCCGGGTTTGAATGATGTGGAGCTATGGGTTTGCGGCAAATGAGCGTAGATCCCGTACGAACGCTGCACCCTTCCCTGGGGCTGGTGTCTGAAGCCTCCATCTATGTACCCAATGATGTGGGGCTGTGGCGAACCGTGGGGCGATTAGCCAACAGCACACCGGGTGCTCGGATCGCTTCTGCAGTAGGGGCCTTTGATGTCACAAAGCGGGCGTCTCTGACGAGAGGCGCCGGCGAAGCGGTTGAACGATTCGCCCTGGTTCCCGTGCCGGAAGATTCCGAGTATCTGCTGGCCGGGAACGGCAGCCCCGGCACCAAAATTGACTTTGTCGGCGCCGGCCTGGGATGCGCCTCCGCCTTGGACTGGGACTTCCCTTGGTACCGTGCCATCGACTTGTTGAGTGGCGCGCCCTCGCTAGTGCCCGCCCCTGTTGTTGATTACTCCCCTGGATGCGGACAAACGAAACCGTGGGACAGGTACTTCGATCCCTCGCCCAACGGCGCGGCGTCCGGACCCTCGGAATCCTTCGCCCAGCGCTCCGGGATCGCAGAAGTCATGGAACGCGACGCCTTCCTTACAGCGTGGCGTCAGAGGATCCCATTGGAAAAGTTCGACGCAGAGAGCATGCCCGTGATGGTGCGCCAGTCTTCTGAAGCCAGAGGACTTAGCCTGCTCCTTGTGGCTGCCCGGGCAGCCGGTGTTGAGCCCATCCTCGCCTTCATTCCGAGCAACGATGCTCCGCTGTTGACCGCCGTGTGCATCATTACTGAGGAAAACGGTTCAGCCGGATTCGGCGCTGTGGGACTCAAATCTGCCTCGGACCCAGTGGTGGCGTTGAGGGGAGCGCTTCAAGAAGGTCTCCAAATCCGGGAGTTGTTCCACACACGCATGCCTTCTGCCGGGCGGGTCCCAACCGGTTCGGATTCCGGCCGCTCGCCCACCGCAGGGACGTATGCACCCGTGACCGACGACGATTCCCGCGCTGATTTCTGGACGACTGCACCGGCGGTAGCCGAATTGCGGCAGTGGGTTGGGTCCTTCAAACCATCCAGCTTTCCTGGATGCCGGCCCACGCCCGACGTGGATGGTCTGGTGCAGTACCTGGCCGGACGAAACATTCGCACCCACTGGGTCAACCTCACGCATAGGCTTCCTCCAGCTATCCAAGAGCTGGGTTGGACGGCCGGCAAGACCATCTGCCCGGGGGCTGTTCCCTTGACCATGGACGAGACCAAGGAGCTGTTCGTGATGCCGGGCTGCCCTGCAACGCCTCATCCGTTGATATGAGCAGGCCCGGGAAGGCTGTACATGGCGGGCTCGAGTGGCCGGTGCAGCTCGCGTCGGCAGCTTCCATCGACCGGCCGTTGCAGGAAGGCGGGCCGTGGATTGTCGCCATCAATGGCGTGCCGAAAGCGCGGGTCTCCTCCGACGTCGCCGATGTCTTGAAAGCGGTGGACGGCTCCATGCAACCGGCCCAGATCGCCCAGCTGCTGGGACCACTTTGGACGCCTGCGGACGTGGAAGGGATTGTGCGCCAGCTGGCGCACACGGGAATTTTCGACGACGGCGCGGGTCCGGCTGAGACTCGACGGATCCAGTTCAGGCCGCCCTTCACAGTGCAGTTCACCCTTTTCAATCCGGCACAGCTGTTGGAGAGTTTCCGCCCGGCAGTCACAGCCATGATCAGACCTGCAGGCGCCGTCACAGCGTTGCTTCTCCTGCTCAGCGGATTGATCGGTGCGTCTTTTGCGGGGCCCAGCATGTGGCGTGTCCTGTCTACCCCTCTTCCTATGGAGGCCTATCTGTACGTGGTGGCAGCGATGTTCGCGTCGACGTTGCTGCACGAACTGGGCCATGGCATGGCGCTTACCTACTTTGGGGGCACGCCGCGGCGGATCGGGATCATGCTGTTCTACCTCTCACCAGCCTTCTTCTGCGACGTTACCGATGGGTGGCGGCTAAGTTCGCGCAGGCAGCGGGTGCTCGTCGCTCTTGCCGGTCCTTTGGTGCACGTTGCCTTGGGGAGCATTGTGATCGCAGTGCAAGTGTTCCTCCCGGAGTCATCAGTGAAGGACGCAGCTGTTCTCTACGGATTGATTTGCTACGCCGTGGCGGTGCTGAACCTCTTTCCCTTCATCAAACTGGACGGTTACGTGGCTTTGATGTCCGCCGTGGACCTTCCCCATCTCCGGAAGAAATCGATCGATGCGCTGGCCGACGTCGTCAGCTCCCGCGTTCTCGGATCCCGGCGCTGTATCCCGAACCAAGGTCTCTTGCCCTGGTTCGGTCTAGCAAGCTTCCTGTCAGGGATTGCCTTCATGGTGATCGGCTACCAAAGGCTTGTGCCCATCTTCCTGCAACTTGGATATGCAGGGCACCTGGTTGTTTTCGGTGTTCTTTGCCTGCTGCTGGTGATGGCCGCCAAGGGTGTCGTCGCCTTTTTCCGTGCAGCAACCAAGAATGGAAGCCCAGCGTGGAGGCAGGTTCTGGTTGTCGGTTTGGGTGTTGTGGCCGCCGGAGCACTCATAGCCTCCATTCCAGTAAGACCCGTGACCGTAGCCGGCTACACCTACGTAAACGGCGAACTGAATATCGTGGCACCGCTGCAAGGTTCCGGCGCCGCGTTCGAACCCGGCGATCACGTCACGCTCCAATCGCAGGGAATGATCATCCACGAGAACCTGGGCCGGGCCACCATTGGTGACCCGCCGCCGTCGAACGCCATGGCAGCGCTGGACACCATAGCCCCGGTTGCACTGGCCGGGAACAACCTGCCGGTACTTGCCTACCCAAGCGAGTTGGAATCAGGCATGAACCTGTCCTCGTCTGGTCGTGCTGAAGTGACAAGCCAGCGGGAGATGAGCTTGGGGGAGTGGCTGCTGGATACGGCCATGAACTCGCCGCTGTGGCCAGTGCAGTCCGGGCAAACCACCGAATCCAAGGGAGGGCACTCATGATTGTCCACGCCAGCTTCGAGGCGTTTAGTAAGAAGAGAGGCCCGCGGTTTGCTGTTGAAGACCTAACGTTCGATGTCCCGGCCGGGCGGGTGGTGGGCCTGATTGGACCCAACGGGGCGGGAAAGAGCACAGCGCTCGCAGGGCTGACCGGTCTTGTGGAGGCCACGTCCGGATGTGCAACCGTCTTCGGGCGTGACTACCGGATACTGCCCCGGCCCGCCACCAAAGTTGGCGTGAACCTGGACGGAATGGACGTGGAGCCCGGGCTGACAGGACGCCGGCACCTGCAGATCTGCCGGCTGGCCGTGGGGGCTGAGCCGGAGACTGTGGATCGCGTCCTTGAGTTGGTGGATCTCGCAGCTCAAGGAAACAAGAAGGTACGGGACTACTCGCTGGGAATGCGGCAACGCCTGGGGATTGCTTCCGCCCTGGTGGGCAGTCCGGAGATGCTTGTTCTTGATGAGCCCGCTAACGGCCTGGACCCTGAGGGTGTCCAGTGGCTGCGGAGGTTCCTCCGGGAATTCGCCGCATCCGGCGGGAGCGCCCTCGTTTCCAGCCATCAACTCATGGAGTTGGAACAGGTTGCGGACGAGGTTGTGGTTCTCAGGCAAAGGACCCTGTTTCGAGGAACCCTCAAGGAGGCCAAAGCGCTCGGTGGGGGCAGCCTGGAATCCGCGTACTTCAAGATTCTGGAGGGCAACCGGTGAATGGAACGGCAGTAAGTTCCATGGGCAGTGGACTCCGTGCAGAGCTCCTGCGGTATGTCAGCGGTTATTCAGTGCTCGGCATTCTGGCTTTTACCGCATTGGTCCCTTGGTTCGTTGCAAACTTCCTGGGCTGGCCAGATAACTCAGAAGGGCTATCCGCCGCGGACAACGTCCGGACATTTTGGACTCTTTCAGCAAGCATTGCACCCGTGGCTACGTTCGCAGGAAGCTATGTGGTCACCCGGGAATCCTATTACGGAACACTCCGGCGCAGTGTGGTGTTGTCAGGGCTGAAGCAGGTGCTGATATCCAAATACTTGGCCGCAGCGATTGTTGGCCTCGCTACGGTCACCACAGGAACAGTGCTTTGGGGCGTAAGTGCGGCGTTTTCACTGCCCCCAGGTGTTCTGGGCAAACTGCTGGCGGCAGAGTCCTGGAACCAGATGCCGGGTGTGGTGCTGGCCTCGACCATGGGTTCATTGTGGGGATGTTCGCTGGGTTGGATCATCCGGCACTACTACGCGACCACCATACTCACCCTGCTGATTCCGCTGGCCGTCGAGGTGCCACTCATGGCAAGTGCACCGGAAGTAGCGCGCTGGCTTCCCTCCGGAGCTTTGGCGGGAATTGCGTCCCTGCCCTTCGACGGACTTCTGGCACCATTTCCTGCTCTCCTTGTATCCCTTGGCTGGCTCATGGCGGCAGGTCTATGTGCCGTGCGTCTTCTCCTAGGGAAGGAGTTCTAGATGGTGTCAGCCTTTCACTCTGACGTCAGAAGGCCCTGGTTGTGGCTGGGATCAGCCCTATGCGCCCTCTTGGTGGTAGGGCTCGTGGGCGTACTCATTGGCATGGGGCGACTGGAATCTCAAACATCACCGGGGTTCGACCTTGTTCTCCGTCAAGCCAGCATGTCGCTCATGCTCATAGTGGCTGCGGTGATGGGGTCGTTCTCCTTTACCTCGGACTATAGGGCGGGCTGTTTCACGCGCAGGGTCTTGCTGTTTCAGCGCGCACCGGCGTTCACTGCCAGGTTAGTCAGCACCGTCCTGGCGGCGCTCCTTGCGGGAACAACCGTTGGAGTGCTGTTCGGAGTTTCCGGAGAACTTATGGACAGCGCTTGGGGAATTACACCCTATGCAGTTCTGGCTTTCACTGGCACGGCCGCTATGGGATCGATGTGGGGCTTTGCGCTGGGATCCCTCATCCGGAGCCACATGGTGAGCCTCTTCGCGGTGCCGTTGAGCCTGGTACTTCCTGACCTCCTATCAGCCACCTCAAGGAACACCGAACAATTCCTCTTCCCAGTCTTGGCCGCTGACTGGGCTGACCACATAGCAATCCACATACCAGCCACAGGTTCTTTTGCAGGGGCCATGATTTGGCTTGTAGTGGTTACAGCGGTTGCGTTCGGGATGTTTCTGAAGCGGGATCTGGCATGACATTTCATCTACTTCAACAAAGGAATTCGCAATGAACCGCAGTCCGCTGGTATGGCTCTTTCTGGCATTGGTCCTGGGCGCCTATGCCGTGACCGTTTTCGTCTCCGATTCAGAGCAAACGTGGTGGTCCATCCTTTCCGGGATCTTCATAGCGGCCGCGTCCTTGGTGACACTGTGGAGGTTCAACCGGGAGGTCAGGAAAAACCGCCAACCGTGAATGGATCTACTGCGCCAAGGTTTACTTTCCAGGCTTTGCCGGTTTCACCACCATCGCCGAACCTCCGCCACGGCGTTGGGGCTCGGCTGCCGCGGTCAAAGATCCGTCCGGATTGAACTCGACGGCGGTTGCCGCCCCGATTTCAGCCGCGGACGTGAAAGCGTCCCCGGCCGGAACCAGATCGTGCCCCAACGACTCCAGCGCAGGGCCGTACGCGTCAATGAAGGCTGGCTCCGAACTGATGGTTGCACCATTCCGGGGTGCAGCCCGCGGGGCAGCCAAGGCCTCCGAAACCGTCATGCCCAAGTCCACGCGGTTCAGGATGGTCTGCAGCACAGTGGTGATAATGGTCGATCCGCCGGGGGAGCCCAGTGCCAGGAACGGCTTCTGGTCCTTCAAGATGATGGTGGGCGACATCGAGGACCGCGGCCGCTTGTTCGGTTCGATCCGGTTGGGGTCCTTGGGGTCATAGACGGTGCTGAAATCAGTCAGCTCGTTGTTCAGCAGGAAGCCCCGGCCCGGAACAACGATTCCCGAACCGCCCGTCTGCTCGATCGTCAGCGTGTATTCCACCACGTTGCCCCACTTGTCGGCGACCGTCAGGTTGGTGGTGGAAATGTTCTCTGTATCCGTCTCATTGGCGAGCGGTGCAGCAGCAGCCGGGCACGCGCCGTCGTACGTTTCTACGTTGCCGGGGGCTACTGGCTTGGGAGCTGCCGCCGCCGGATCTATTTCGCAGGAGCGTTCCTTGGCGAAGACGTCGTCCAGCAGCGTGCTGGTGGGGACCTTCACGAAAGCAGGATCGCCAACGTAAGCGCCGCGGTCCGCGAAGGCCAACGAGCTGGCCTCGAAGTAGTGGTGCAGGGCATCCACTGGCGTCATGCCCTTGAGGTCGTAGTTTTCCAGGATGTTCAGGGACTCACCCACCGTGGTGCCGCCGCTGCTGGAAGGAGCCATGCCGTAGACGTCGTAGCCGCGGTACTCAACCTTTGTGGGATCTTGGTCCACCACCTTGTAGTTGGCCAGGTCCTGGGTGGTCATGGAACCAACGGGGACAGGAAGCTCTGTTGTTGCCGTCTTGGGTGGAGCTTGCACGGTTTTGACGATTTCCTCGGCGAGAGGGCCGCCGTAGAAGGCGTCAGTGCCCTCTTTGGCCAGTTGCCTGTACGTCGCCGCAAGATCGTGGTTCTTGAAGACACTTCCGACGGCGGGAGCGTCACCACCGGGCAGGAACAGGTCCCGTGTGGAGGTGAACGCGTCGAACCGGAGTTTGTTGTCCAACGTTTGCTGGCGGAAGGTCTGGTCCACAACAAAACCGCGGTTTGCCACCTTGATGGCTGGTTTCAGCGCGTCTCCCAAGTCCATGCTTCCCCAGCGTTCCAGCGCGCGCTCCCACGTGGCGGGCGTGCCGGGGACGCCCACGGAGACTCCGCTGGTGACCAGGTCCGGTGTGAATTTGTAGGGCTTGCCGTCGGGGTCCGCGGGGTTGATGAAGGCGTCCGGCTTGATACCCGCCGGAGCTGTCTCGCGCCCGTCAATAGTTCCCACCTGCTTGGTCTTCGCGTCATAGAAGACGAAGTAGCCACCGCCTCCAATGCCGGCGCTGTAGGGCTCGGTAACACCCAGGGTTGCTGCTGCGGCCACGGCGGCGTCGGCAGCATTGCCGCCCTTTCGTAGTACTTCGATTGCGGCTGCGGAAGCCTCTGGATCTACCGTGCTGACGGCACCGCCGTAACCTGTGGCCGTGGCTGTCTTGTCGGTTTGGCGGGGGTCGGCGAAGGCCGGACTGGCCATCGCGCCGCTCGTCGCGGTCAGTGCCAATGCTGCCGTGACCGCAGCCAATTGACGTCTCACATGAGTCATGGTGTCTCCCAGAGTTGTTCCAGACGGTGATGTGGTGGACGGTCCGGTCACCCTATCGCGGGGTTTGCCTGGGGACAACGGTTGAATTCAAGGGCGGATTGAGGGTAAGGCGCCGGGCGGCGCGGGGGGTCCCGCCCCCGTTCCTGGCCCCACACGACGCCACATCGTGCACCCTGGACGCTGCCGGTGTCTGCGACGATGGTGGCATGCTTGTGTGGCTCACGGACTGGCAAATTGCGGAAGATCATCTGCTCATCGAAGTGGGCGACTCCGTGGAGTGGACGGTCTACCCAGCCGACCGGGATTGGGTTTGGCGGTTGTTCGGCGATCGCCTGGCGATAGATTGGCAGCTCGATTCGTACGGGGAAGCGGTGGAGCAGCCTTCGCGTCGGGTTTCGGGGAGAGTCGCAGAGCTAAGCAGCGTCCGCTGTCGCCAGGAACGGGCGCCCGAAGGCCGCTTCCGGCTTGGTGATCGCTGAAGCGGGCGTCCCGCTCGTAATCTTCGAAACGCAGTTTCAGCGCCGCCTTCACCTGACCCGGTGCGTCGTCACCAATAAGAAGTCGAAGTCGCGGATCATCTACGTCCCCTACGTGCGCGAGGATCACGGCTGCCACATCCTCTGGTGAAGTTCCCCCGGCGGCTTCCGACGGCGGCCAAGGTACGCTTGCGGTGCCGAACAGTTCGGTTCGCAGTCCGTCATAGGCGGCAAGCGGAGCGCAGAAATGCATGCTGCCGCCGGCCCAGTCTGTATCGATCGCACCGGGCTCGGCCAAGGTGACCCGGATGCCGAACCGGCCCACCTCGGCAGCCATCGCCTCGGTGAATCCCTCCAGGCCCCACTTGGCCGAGTTATAGAGCCCCAGCATAGGCATGGTCCCCACGGCTCCGACAGTTGAGATCTGGACGATGTGCCCACGTCCCTGGTGGCGCATGACCGGAATCGCGGCTTGGCTAAGCCAGAGTGGACCTAGGAGGTCCGTGTCGAGGATGGCGCGTGCTTCGTCCTCGGTTGCTTCTTCTACCGCACCGATGAGGCCGTATCCCGCGTTGTTTACGAGCACATCCAGCCGCCCAAATTCCGCGACGGCCTGATCGACGGCGGCGAAGGCGCCCCGCCGGTCGCGAACATCGAGTTCCTGCACCAGGAGGCGTTGGTGGTCCGGCAGCGAGTGAGCACCTCGTGTCGTAGCAACTACTGCATGACCTGCTTCGAGTGCAGCGAGAGTCAGAGCGCGTCCCAGCCCTCGGTTCGCGCCAGAGATCATCCATGTTTGGGGTGAAGCCATGATTCCACCATATCAATAACTGGACGGACCGTCTCGTTTTAGCGGGTACCCTAGGAATATGGCGCGTCTGCGAACTCGAATATTGGTCTTTGAGGCGGCACTGACCCTGGTCCGGGAAGGCGGCCTCGGAAGCATTTCGATGGAAGGTGTGGCGGCGCGGGCCGGAGTGAGCAAGCAAACGCTGTACCGCACCTGGCCCTCGACCGGGGCGATTCTGTTCGATGCACTCCTGGCGCGGAGCTTCGGCGAGGACGGCATGGTCCACGTCCCCAACTCGGGCGATCTGGCGGTTGACCTGGAAGCACTCGTCGTTGCGACGATCGTAGAGTTGACCAACTCTACGCAGGAGCCCCTTCTGCGAGCCGTCACCGCAGCCATCCAGTCTGATGAGGTGCTGGCCTCCCAATATCGGGAACGGCTGCTGCTGCCTGAACTCAGGGCAATTGCTGACCGGCTTCGTCAAGGGGGTGTCGATGATCCGGACTCAGCTGCAGAACTGCTCTTGGGTCCGGTTTTCCACCGATGGCTCCTTCGCACCCATGCCTTTGAGCCCGATTGGGCGGGCCTGCACGTCCAACGCGTGCTTCGAGCCACCACACCACGGACGGAATTGTTGCCACCTGTTGCGGGTGGCCAGTGAGCTGCCGAATGCGGCGTCCATAACAGGACTCCGCATTCGGACCGCGTCCACCACTAACTGTGGGAAACCCTCGCGATGCCTCAGGCGCGGCGAACAGGCTGCTGCAGCTCGGTCACCCAGTCGGATTGATCGTCTGACACCGCCCGGACGTACAGTTCCCGGCACGGACCGGAGTGTACGAGCCCCCGGGCGAAGATCTCCGAATGAAGCGCCTGCCAGCTCTCCGCAATGTGTTCCATGGAGCCTAAGTGAACGCCACAGACGGCATTCTCGACCTGGGGCAGTTCAACGATCTCGAAGCCTTCGCGGGCTGGTCCCGAATAGGCATAGCCTGCGATGATTTGCAGGCCGTCTTCAACTGTCTCGTAGAGCGCAACCGGTGTCTCCAACGTTCCACTTTCGCCCCCGATGATCTGCGAGACAGCGTCAAAGGCGGGCCCCACGGTGCCTGCAACCTCGGGTTGTTCGGCTACGACCGCGCGGCGGGCTGCCAAGCGTACGGCCGGCAGGGATTTTTCGATAATTTCAATCTGTGACATGTGATTCTCTTTCTCGATGAGATGGAGCCGGCGTTGCACGTCCAGGAGCCTTGCAGCAGCGATCCGGTGTTCCTGCTCAACTTCTGCGCGGCGAATCCGCAAGAGAGCCGCGATCCGATCAGCCTCGACGCCTTGGTCAAGAATCGACGAGATGTCGTTGAGGCCGAAGCCAAGCTGGCGCAGGGCAACAATGCGGTGAAGCCGCTCAAGTTGAGACGGATCATAGGACCGGTAGCCGCTGAACTCGTCAACGTGGGCTGGTACGAGCAAACCCGCGGTGTCCCAATGCCGCAGCATCCGATGGGTCACCTGCCCGATCTGCGCGAAAGCTCCGATGGATAACATGACTCAGTTCTCTCGTCTTCCACAGTGTCAGAGTCAAGTATCGCCCGAACGCTGCTTTGTTTTGCTGAACATCGACGTCGGTGCGCACAGGATTGCGTTGACGGCGTAGCCTCGGCTTTATGGGGAAATCATGTGGTGTCACTGTTGTGGGCTTGGCCGCGATACTCGCAGGATGCGCGGCCTCACCATCGTCCATTTCCGAGTCTGATTTCAGGGGCGGACTTCCGTCGGAGGCGATTACCGCTGATCTGGATACCCACGCCAAGGAGCCGTACCTTTCCTTGGGTCCAGCGGCCGGATGGTTGGACGCCGGTGCAAAGTTTGCGGTCGCCCTCAGCGGCAGTTCCAGCTGTCCGGCTTTCCCCTCGTCGATTCAGGTGCTCAATTCACAGCACGTGAAGTTGGAGGTCGCGACCCATGATGCACAGGCCTGCACAGCCGACATGGCCCCACATACCTACGTCATCAAGACTCCCGCAGACGTGGACTCATCCCGTGAGGTCACGCTTGACGTCGGTGAGACGCGGGTGCTGCTGCCTCCATTGCCCCGGTAGCCAGAGCAGGAGGCGACTACAACGTCGCCGCGGTAACCAAGAGTCCGCCGGCGGATGCTCTACTGGCTGGCTCCCTGCCGGGAACCCCGGCGGGACAATATTTCCTGGACGCCGACGCCCACCAATCCGATGGCAAGAGCCAGCAGAATCGTGGGCAACGCCCCTCCGTCCGGTCCGAGGACGCGTATGAACACTTCGCGGCCCCTCGACAACATTTCTGGGATGTCTCCGGCCAGCACCCGGGTTCCGAGGACGGATTGGACGGCGGTGAACAATGCCGGAAGCAGCCACAGGAAGAGAATGTTCAGTGCCCAGGCAACCGCGCGCCGGGGTGGACGGAGACCACACCACGCCAGCGCACAACCCACCAGCACGGCCGGAACCCATCGGGCAACAGTAGGCACCGCGGTGGGAACGTTGAGGAAACCCACTACGCTCGCTATCCACACCACAGCCCAGGAAGTGACCGGAATGGCCATGAGGCCAAAGCCGATGGTGGCTTTGACGTGGGATGGGGACGCGATGAGCAGCATGGCCACAAACGACGCAATCACTGAGCCGATCACGCCCGCCAGAAGGCCGCCGAAATAGAGGCTGGACAATGTTCCCGGAGCCAGTCCCTCGTGCAACACGGAGAACGATTGCACGGTGGCGGTGAAGTGCACCGCGAAGACGCCGGCAGCCGCGCACCACATGGCGAGTCGGCGGCGGGTTGGTGACCAGACGCGAACGGCCAATCCGGCAAGCGCTCCGCCGACCGTAAGCAGGGCGACGATGGTGGTCGCCTCGTACTGGCTCAGGGGTAGAAGGGCAGGAGGCATCTGAGCTGGCATAACCTGCGTAGCCCACAAATTTTGTAGCGGAAGCGTGGCACCTGTAATCCACCACGGCGCGAGCCCCAGAATGCCGGAGAGTAGGCCGATCAACCATCCCCAGAGGGCGTCCCGGCCGGGCTTACCGGAAGGCTTTATGGCCGGGGCGGGCGTCTGGACAGTGTTCTCGGGGTAGCTCACGAGGCTCCTCGTATGAGTCTGGACATGGAGTGCCCGAGCCTACAGGAGGCGGGCCAGCCACCCATGCTACACCGAGTGGATTAATTGGCTCCCTTCAGGCCCGTGCCATCCCCAACACGTCCTCGATGATCTCCCGCCCAATAAACCGCAGCAACTCTGCCGACAACCCGGGGTCCATCGAGGAGTCCTTGTCCGTGTAGTCGGTCAGTGCGTAGACGGACGTCAGGGACATTTCGGTCCATTGTTCACGTACCAGCAGTGAGCGTCCCGCGACGGCGACGATGGGCCGCCCAAGGGAACGGCGGGCGACGGCGGCGGGCAGCTTTCCGGCCAGCGTCTGCTCATCGATGCTTCCTTCACCGGTGATGACCAGATCGCAGGCGTCTTTGCGGGTGTCGAAGTCCAGAAGGTCCAGGAAGTAGTCTGCGCCGGAGACCTGCTTTGCGCCGAGGAGCAGGCAGGCGAAGCCGATGCCGCCGGCGCTTCCGGCACCGGGGTGGTGGGGAAGTCCGGGATCAGCGAGTCCGGCGTCGGTGAGGACTGAAGCGAAGTGGACCAGCCCGGCGTCGAGCGTTGAGACGTCGGCGGGGGTGGCGCCCTTCTGGGGGCCGAAAACGGCCGCCGCGCCGGTGGGCCCGTGCAGGGGGTTGTGGACGTCTGTGGCGA
The DNA here is from genome assembly GCF_006964045.1 of Arthrobacter sp. TS-15. Classification (NCBI taxonomy): domain Bacteria; kingdom Bacillati; phylum Actinomycetota; class Actinomycetes; order Micrococcales; family Micrococcaceae; genus Arthrobacter; species Arthrobacter sp. TS-15. Next base: position 49,032 of record NZ_SDXQ01000021.1, read on the forward strand.
GGATGAGTTCGACGCCGTCCAGCTCCGGGATGAGGGAGCCGGTCGCCGAGTGGAGGCGGGGCAGCGAGCGGCCGGTGCCCTCCAGCAAAGAACCGGAGTTGTCCAGGAACTGCAGGCCCAGGGCGGTGAGCATTCCCATGCCGCCGTCGGTGCTGGAACTGCCGCCCAAAGCCAGCACAACCCGGGATGGACCCAGCGTCAACGCGAACCGGACGGCTTGGCCGAACCCACGGCTTGAAGCATCCAGTGGGGCAAGGGCGGAGCCCGGCAAGACGGCCAGGCCACAGGTGTTGGCGACCTCCACCACTGCCGTAACGCCGTCGAACGCTACGGTGGCGTGAACCGACTGCCCGGTGGGGCCGGTGACGGTGACGGAGTGGCGGTCGAAGCCGGAGGTGACGGCGGCGTCAACGCTGCCATCACCTCCGTCTGCGAGGGGAAGGAGCTCGCACTGGACCGTTCCGGAACCATCCGACCCTGCTGAGCGGAGCCCTGCTGCCAGTGCAGCGGCTACTTCGGCGGCGGTGAGGCTGCCTTTGAATTTGTCGGGAGCAATGAGAACGGTGCGGGTCATCTCAGACGGTCTCCGAGTAGGCGGGGCGGCGGTCGGCTGAGGCGGCTGGCCTGGATGGTCCATGGTCCGAGGCAGGTCCCGCACCAGATGAGGGGTCCTTTGGCCCGTGGTGCCCGTACTCGATCAGGTCGTCGTCGATGTCGGTGACCTGGTCAGCGTGGACGGGGTCCTCGGAGGGCAACGGTTCTACCGGTTCGCCGCGGAAGACCCGCCGGGCGCGGTCGGCATCGAGGGTGCGGTCCCACCAGGCGATGAAGAGCGTGGCGACGGCGTTGCCGGTGAAGTTCACCAGGGCGCGGCATTCGGACATGAACTTGTCGATGCCGAAGATGAGCATGATGCCGGCCGCGGGGATGGTGCCAAGGGTGGTCAGTGTTGCGGTGAGGGCGATGAACCCGCCGCCCGCAACGCCTGCCGCGCCCTTGGAGGTCAGGAGCATGACGGCGAGGAGGCCCAGTTGCTGGCCGATGGTGAGGTCCGTGTTGGTGGCCTGGGCGATGTAGAGGGCGGCGAGGGAGAGGTAAATCGCGGCGCCGTCCAGGTTGAAGCTGTAGCCGGTGGGGACTACCAGGCCAACGGTCTCCTTCTTCACGCCGGCGTGCTCCAGCTTGCGCATCAGGCCGGGGAGGGCGGGCTCGGCGGTGGAGGTGCCCAGGATGAGCATGTATTCCTCTTTGAGGTGGCGGATCATGGTGAAGATGTTCAGCTTCAGGAACGCCATGACGGAGCCGAGGACGATCACGACGAACAGGATCGAGGTGACGTAGAACAGGGCGATCAGTCCGCCCATGCTGGTCAGTGAGGAGACCCCGTATTTGCCCACGGCGTAGGCCATGGCCCCGAAGGCACCCAGCGGGGCGGCCTTCATGATGAAGCCCAGAATTTTGAACATCACGCTGGTGAGGCGTTGGACGCCGTCCAGCACGGGGGCACCGACCTTGCCCATGGCGTTCAGGGCGATGCCGAAGATCACTGCGATGAAGATGATCTGCAGGATGTTGCCTTCAACGAAGGGCGAGACCATGCTTTCGGGGATGATGTGCGTGAGGAACTGCCACCATTCCTGGTGCTGGCCGGCGTCGATCAGCTTGGCTGCGGAGTCGGAGGTTTCGATAGTGCTCGCATCTGCGTTGACGCCGTCACCGAGCCGGAAGATGTTGATGGCCACGAGGCCGAAAAGCATGGCGCAGATGGTCCCGATCTGGAAGTAGGTCAGGGCTTTCAAGCCCGTCATTCCCACCTTCTTCAGGTCGGCCACGCTGGCGATGCCACCCACGATGGTCAGGAAGACAATGGGTCCGATGAGCATCTTCATCGCATCCACGAACGTGGTGCCGATCGGTTCCATGGCGATGCCGGCCGCGGGGGCAAGCCATCCGACCAGGATGCCGACAACGATTGCGGTCAATACCCAGAAATACAACTGCCTGTACCAGCGGGTCTTTGGTGGCGCCTTGGTGCCTGAAGTGGCTGATGTGCCGGAAGCGGCTGCGCCGTGGGTGCTGCTGTGGTCCATGATTCCTACCTCGTTGTGGAATGTCTCTGGAGTGAAACTGAAGGGAACGTTCGACGGCGGCGGGCCGGCCGCCGTCGAACGTTTGAGTCCGCGCTTTAGACGGTTGCGAGAGTGGTGACCAGTGCCTTGATGATGGCCTCGGTGACATCCTCGGTAGTGGCGTCGCCGCCGACGTCGCGGGTCAAGTGGCCTGAACCGGTGGCGGCTTCGATGGCGGCCTCCACACGGCGGGCTTCCTCATGCAGGCCGAAGTGGTCCAGCATGAGCGCGGCGCTGGCGATCGCACCGATCGGGTTGCTGATTCCCTGGCCGGCGATGTCCGGTGCGGAGCCGTGGACCGGTTCGAACATGGACGGGAAGCGGCGCTCCGGGTTCAGGTTGGCGCTGGCGGCCAGGCCAAGGCTGCCGGCCAGTGCCGAGCCGAGGTCCGAGAGGATATCGGCATTGAGGTTGGACGCCACCACCACCGACAGGTCCTCGGGCTTGAGGATGAATTTGGCGCTCATCGCATCGACCAGCACACTCTCGGTCTGGACATCCGGGTAGTCCAGGGCCACGCGGTTGAAGACTTCGTCCCAGAGCACCATGCCGTACTGCTGCGCGTTGGACTTGGTGACCGAGGAAACCTTCTTCACGGTGCGGGTCCGGGCGAGGTCGAACGCGAAACGCATGATGCGCTCGCAGCCCTTTTCGGTAAAGAGCGCAGTCTGAAGGGCGACTTCGTTGCCGGGGCCTCGGCCGCTCAGGTTGCGACCACCAAGGCCGGCATATTCGCCTTCGCTGTTCTCGCGGACAACCACCCAGTCGAGTTCGGTGTTGTCAGCCTTGCGGAGTGGGGACTGGACGCCGGGGAGGAATTTGACCGGGCGGATGTTGGCCCACTGGTCAAAGTTCTGCGTGATGTTCAGCCGCAGGCCCCAGAGGCTGATGTGGTCCGGTACGTTCTCCCAGCCAACGGCTCCAAAGTAGATGGCGTCAAAGTCCTTCAGGGCTTCCAGGCCCTTGGGATCCATCATGAGCCCGGTCTTTGCGTAGTACTCCGATCCCCACGGAAATTCGGTCCAGTCGAACGCGAACTTGCCGTTGGAGTTCTCAGCCAGAGCGTCCAATACGCGGCGGCCGGCGGAAACAACTTCCTTGCCTACGCCGTCGGCGGGGATAGATGCGATGCTGAATTTCTGGGTGGCGCTCATGCCTACCTCCTCGTTGAGTTTGTTAGCAGTGAGCCTGTTAGCCGGGTCACACTGTTCTTCCTCTTCAAGTAGACGGCGGAGGGGTAGTCGGCGTCCAAGACCAGGTTTCGATACGGCTGATAGGTACTACCTATCACTCCCTGGTCCCAGCAGTGCTGGCGGTGTGGGAGGCAGCAACCTGTAGGAAGGCCTTGGCCGCAGGGGTGAGGTTCTCCTTCCGGCTGAGCACCGCGACATCCAGGTAGTTCACCGGTTCCACCAGCAAGGTCCGGAGCCCGGCCTTATGAGCAGTGGGCGCCCACGACGACGGCATCACGGCATGCCCCACACCGGCCAGGACCAGCGGCAATATGGAGGTCCGGTGGGCAACTTCCACCACGATCTCCACCTCCACGCCATGGGCCAACGCATCATCCACGAGCCAGCGCATGAGTGATCCCCGCTGGCTGGCGATCAGCCGGTGGCCGCCGAGTTCCTCGCGCTGGATCGCTGTGTGGGTGGAGGGGAACGTGTCCGCCCGTGGATTGACGATTAGGATGAGCGGTTGCCGCTCCAGTTCAAGGACCTCGACGCCGGGTACCTTCACCGGCGTCGAAGAACCGGCCAGCCCTACCTCGTGGCTGCCGCTGCGCACCGACTCGATCACTTCCTCCGGAGTGAAAGCCGCACCAACATTGAGCCGAACGGACGGATGGCGTTGCGTGAACGCCGAGATCATGGAGGTCAGGGGCTCGATTCCCGGGGAGGGCATGGTGATGATGTCCAGCTTCCCGCTGCGGATCCCCCGCAGGGACTGGACGGCTGCCTGTGCTGCATCCAGGTCCCGCATAACCAGCCTGGCTGGTCCCACCAACTCCTTGCCCGCCTCGCTCAGCACGGCCCGCCTGCCGATGCGGTGGAAGAGCGGAACGCCGAGTTCCTTCTCCAGGCCGGCTATGGTCTGGGACAGCGACGGTTGCGCAATGAGGAGATGCTCGGCTGCCCGGTTGAACCCGTCATGATCGACGACGGCGAGGAAGTACTTGAGCTTTCGCGTGTCCATGGGTTTCTTTCGGATCCTGGGTGGGGGCTCCGATAGTTTATGCCTATCAATCGGCTGGGTCAGTGGACGTCATGCCACCAGCCGTAGCGGCTTCTGCCCCAACTGCACCGTGATCTCCTGTCCCCACGATGCCGTGAGCCGGTCATCTTCCATGCCGTCGCCGAAGACCACCAGCTGATCGGAAGCGACGGTAATCCGCAGAACCTCGCCGCTTTCCAGGACACCCTCGGTCAGTGAAGCTCCAGTGACGGGGGAGGGCCATGCTTCGCGGACGAACCACGCGAGCCGCGGATCGGTGGGTGCCGGGAGGGCCCGTCCGCCGCGTTCCAAGGCGATCGAGGCGCACCAGCCCGTGGCGCCGGTGCCCGTGGAAACGATAAGGCCCGACGACGACTGCCGCTCATTCTGCCCGCCCGGAACCGTGAAGCTCGGGACCGTGATGGAGTACTTGGCGGATTGGTGTGAGGCGTGCCCGACGAAAACTTCGTTGAGCGCCGAAAGCTGCTGACCGTCGTCGAGGGTTGCCGTCACGGTGGTGAGATTTTGGCAGCGAAGGCGGGCAGCATCGCCACTAGCCATAAGTGCTGCGGCCGCTGCGGGGGTGTGCCGGACCAGTACGCCCGGGTTTGCGCCTGGCTCAGGATCGATGCCGATCACCGGCTGGCCATTCAGGTACTTGGCAACGTTCGCCACGAGTCCGTCCTGACCTACCACGGCGATAATGTCCTCGGCGGTGAGCAGGAACCGGCTGAGGTCTGCGCGTTCCACCTCGGCTTGCCGCCAATCAGATGGTACGGAAGCCCTGATGGTTGCCAGCGCGTCAGTCAGGCGGTCATGCCGGTCTTGAACGTCCTGGATGCTGCGGCCGCGGGTGCGGAGGAAAAATTCGGCCTGGCCGCGGGTGGCGTGCCGGTCCAGGAGTTCCTGGAGTTCGGTCCGCCGGTGGACGATGACGATGCGCGGGGTTGCCATGGGGTGACCTTACTTGGCTTCGGCTGTAGCGTTGGGTTCCTTCAACAGCCCGGCGAGTGCTCCGCTCAGCAGGTCCGGGGTGATGGTGAGGTTCCCGATGTTCGGCAGGCTGCCGGCTGCGTCCTTGAGTGCCAAAGCGAGCAGGGTGGCCTTTTCCATGCCGCGGTAGACCTCCATGGTGGCGGCTTCGCGGGCTGCAGCTGCTTCGCCTACGAGCCGGATCTGCTTCGCCTCTGCTGCTGCGCCAATACCCTTTCGTTCCGCTGAACCTTGGGCCTCGATGAGTCCCGCGGCGGCCTTCTCTTCAGCAGCGCGGCGGGCGTTCGCGCCCTCTTGGGCCACCAGGTTTTCGCGCCGTACGGCCAGCTCGATCTGGCTGGCCATCTCGTTCTCGGAGATGGTGCGTTCACGCTCGACGGCGACCGCCCGCCTCTCGTACACGGCCCGGTCCGCTTCGGCTTGGAGCTGTTCACGCACGGGTGTCTGCAGCGCACGTTCGACGTCGGCCTCGGGTCGGATGGCCAGTACCTGCACGCCGAGGATTTCGATGCCGGTGGACTGGAGCCTCGCGTCGGCCCGCAGTGCCTCGGTGAGGACCAGCCGGAGCTGGCTGACTCCGCGTTCCAGTGCCTCGGCCAGTGTGGTGGTGGCGATCTGGTCGATCGCGTGGCTCTGGCACAACTGGCCGATGATCGTGGAGACCTGCTCGCGTCCGGTTGCAGGTGCTTTGCCCGCAGTTTGCAAGCCAAAGTCGAGGCGGGTGGAGACGGCCACGGGATCAATGAAGCGGTACGTGACGTTGGCCTGAACGCTGACGTCCTGGTGGTCGCGGGTGATGGCGTGGAAGAGGGTGGGCAGTTCCTGATCGTCCACGGGTACCTCGCTCAACACGGAGTTCGCGGGGCGGAAGAAGAATGCCTGACCAACTCCTTGGTGCCTGACGGACCCTTTCTGGAGGTGGACGACGTAACCGGTGGGGCTGCCAAGGAAGTGGCTGATCCAGGGGTAGCGCTTGATGTTTGCCATGATGTTCGCCTCTTTCGTTTGCTTCTCGTCAAGTTGACGATAACTACACAGTAGGGGTCGCCGAACTTTATTGTCAACATGACGATAACTATCTACAATTGACGCATGTCTGCATCCCATCCAGCACCCGAGCGCTTCCCGGTGACGGTGGACGTCGTCGCCCTCACTGTGCGCGACGGCCAGTTGAACGTCATGCTCATCACCCGGCTCATCGAGCCCTTCCGCGGCAAGCTGGCACTGCCGGGTGGCTTCGTCCTTGCGGGCGAGGATTTGCTTGAAGCTGCGGGCCGGGAACTTGCGGAGGAGACCGGCGTCGAGCATCTTCCCGGGCACCTGGAGCAATTGGGTAGTTATGGCCCGAAGGGGCGCGACCCCCGCGGTGACGTCCTCACTGTGGCGCACCTGCTCCTGGCACCGGACTTTCCGGTGTTGTCGGCGGGCAGCGACGCTGAACATGCCGCTTGGTATCCGGTGCGGGACATCCTTGACGGGAAGCTTGAGCTGGCCTTCGATCACGCACGCATCCTTGACGACGCCTTGGAGCGGGCAAAGTCCAAACTCGAATACTCACCCTTGGGCGCCGCATTCTGCGGCGAAGAATTCACCATCGCCCAGCTCCGCGCAGTGTACGAGGCAGTGTGGGGGACGCGCCTTGACCCGCGGAACTTCCACAGAAAAGCCACCGGAACGCCGGGCTTCCTGGAGGACACAGGACGAATGACAACGGGCGACGCCGGTCGGCCGGCTGCCCTGTTCAGGCTCGCCCCCGAGGCGCGTCCGACGCCGGGCCAGCCCACCCGCGCGGTACTGAACCCGCCGCTGATGCGGCCGAGAGAATAACGTACCTGCGCACCCACCTGGGTAACAGCAAACGCTCTACTGAGGGCTCAATAGGCCGTCATCTGTCCCTCAGTTTGCCAGCATGGGTCAGGATGGACGCTGCTGTGGACTCGGGGTCCTGCGTGGAGATGAGCCACGTGCGGCTGGGGGTCTCCAGGACGATGGCCGGACCGCCGACCAGCAGCCCCCACGTTCGCTGGCCCAAGTACCGGACGCCGAAGCCTTCGATCATGGAACTGGATGGCGCAGGGGAGGCATCACCGATGTCCTGCAGCGGAATTGTCTTGGAGTAGAACGGCCGACATTTGACCGTCAGGTTCTGGCCTGTCGCTTCGATGGTCACGCTTATTCGGAGTACCGAAACTGTCAGGAGCGCAATCGCCGCAACCAGCGCTGCGCTCATCATCAGAACTCCGCTGGGAATGGCCGTTGCAATGATGAAGAAACAGAGCAGGCCCACCACGCTAGCGATGACCTTCTGAGAGCCGCGACTGATTCGGGCCTCTGAAATCATTGGTGACGTCCATGGGAGTGTTTGCCAAGTGTGCGCATGGGGCGAGCCTACTGGTTGTGGGATGGGGAACTAGTCCAGTGGTCGCGTGGCCTGAGTGCGACGGGCCGCCCAACTGGGTGATAGCAAGCGCTCCAATGAGCGCTCAGTAGGACGTTATCTGTCACCTGGTCAAGTGGCCGGGGGATTTGCTGGCGGAGGTGATGACCCGGTTCAGCTGGGCCAGGACGTTGCCGGGCTCGCCGTTGGCGTCCACCTCAACAAAGCTTTCATACTCAGGTAGGGAACGGTAAGCATCCCGGAATGCCGTCAGTTCGGCAACCGTCTCCTGGTCCGTGCCACGTGCCATGACCCGCGCGTGGGCAACGGTGGGATCTGTGTCGAAGTGGACGTGCAGGTCGGCTGCGGGTAGCTTCTCCAGCAGCCACGGAAGCAGCCGCCCACGCCGCAAGCCGTATGCTTTCCGGAGTGCCAGCTGGCAGTGGAGGTGGCGGTCCATCACCACCAGGCCATCAAACTGCCGGGCCCGTGCATGGTTGACCAGAACGTTGAACAATCGAACGCCGGTTTCAATGAAGTCCAATACGCGTGGTGCCGCTGTCCATCCAAACCGCTGGGACAACAGCGACATCCTCCGCCGGGCAGCGTGATTACTGAGCAGCAGGGCGCTTCGTCCTTCAGCGCGAGCCGAATCGACCAAGGCACGGGCCGCCGTCGTTTTTCCTGAGCCGTCAATTCCCGTCAGAACAATGAGCATGAGCCCTCCCTTCGTCTTCTGTACAACTCGTTCCATGTACAACGCGGGGAGGGCGCCACTTGTGCCGATTGAGGCGCAGATCACATCACGGGGCAGCTTAGTCCACAGGCCGCCACGTGAAGCGGGGTTGTTGCCGATTCAGGAATGCGCTGATGCCGATCCCCATATCCGGGCTGTCCGGCATCGCCGACCAAGCCTCAGCCCATTCCCGATCAACATCGGATGGGGCGGCGTCCATCAGTCTTTTCATGGCATGCATGGAGAACCGGGAGCGGCTCCGCAGCGTGCTGACAAGTGCTGCGCACTTGTCTTCAAAGGATTCGGAAGGCACGACGTCGGCCACCAGCCCGAGCGTCCGGGCTTCGGTTGCGCTGAACGTCAGTCCGCTGAGGAGGATGTACTTGGCGTTGGCATGTCCCACAAGCCGGACGAGCCGTTCGATGCCCGGGCGGGGGTAAATGATCCCGATCTTGGCCGGAGTCAGCCCGATCACTGCACGTTCGTTGGCGATGATGAAGTCGCAGGCTGAGGCGATCTGCCAGCCGCCGCCCATGCAGGCGCCATCCACCAAAGCGACGGAAGGCTTGGACAGGGAAGCGATGGCGGAATCGGCCCCACTGAGATGATCCACGGTGGTGCCGTCCGGTTGGGGATCCACCAGCACCGAAGAGAGTTCACTGATGGAGGCCCCGGCGCAGAACGTGTCCCCGGTCCCTCTTAGCACCACCAGGGCAACGTCCGGATCAGCGTCCAGACGCGGCATCAGTTCCTGGATCTCCAAGCACATATACCGGGTCAGGGCGTTTCGTTGTGCCAGGTTGCTGATCTCCACGGTGGCCACACCGTCAGTGATCGAGACGGCCATACGGCCAGCCCTGACGTCAGAAACTGTGGTCATCGCTGTGCTCCGATCTTTGCCGGCCCGCACACAATGCGGCCCTCGCGCTCAAGCCGGGTGACGTCGTCGTGCGTCATTCCAAACTCCATCAGTACATCTGCGGTGTGTTCGCCCAGAAGCGGTGGGGGCGAGAGGATTGCGCTGGCCTCGCCATCCAAGCTGAGGGGGCCGCGGAGCAGGGGGAGCTCGGAGCCGTCCAGGCGCTCGCGGCGTTGCACGAGTCCCAAGGCGGCAACCTGTTCCGAGGCGAGGGCCTGCTTGTAGTCATAAATAGGGCCGCAAGGTATGCCGGCCTGGCTGATCAGAGGAACCCACTCGGCGGCGGATTTGGCCGCCAGGGCAGTTTCGATGAGCTCCGACAACTGATCCCTGTTGGCAGATCTGTCCGCCCCGGTAACGAACCTGGGGTCCTCTACGGCCCGGGGAACACCGAGCAAGCCGCAGAACGCCCGCCATTGCTTGTCGCTTCCCACGGCAATGTTGATGGACTCCGTGGCCGTGGCGAACATGCCATAGGGGGCGATCACAGGGTGGTTGTTGCCCTGCGGCGTGGGTGCTTCGCCGAGGCTAAGGGCCTTCTGCCCTTGGAAAGCGGAGAGATTCAGTGCTGTTTCCAGCAGGGAGGTTGACACTCGGCTGGGACGCTCGCCGTTCCGTGCACCCATGAGCGAGGCCACGATTCCAAAAGCACAAATCATTCCTGAGGTGATGTCCACAATGGGCACACCTACGCGGTAGGCCGAGCCCGGTCCGGGGCCGGTGACGGACATCAGGCCGGACATTCCTTGGATGACCTGGTCCAGCCCGGCGTCGTCTTTGAGGGGGCCGGTGTTTCCGAATCCGGTCACGGAGCCCACCACGAGCCCCGGGTTCAGCTCTTCCAGCCGGGCAGGAGTGAAACTCATTTTCTCCAGTGTGCCGGGCTTGAAGTTTTCCACCAGGACGTCCGCGTCCTCGATCAAGCCCGAGAGGATCTCGCGTCCTTCATCTGAATAGAAGTCCAAGCAAACGGACACCTTGTTGCGGTTAACGGAGTCGAAGTACAAGCTATGGCCGTCCTGGAACGGGGGCCACTGGCGGGCCGTGTCACCGCCGTTGACGCTTTCCACTTTGATGATCCTGGCACCCATGTCGGCCAGGAGCGCGGTGCAGTAGGGGCCGGCGAGGGCACGGCTGAGGTCGATAACGGTTATCCCGCGGAGTGGTTTGAGCATGGTGTGCACCTTTCGTGCCTGCAAAACTTTAGCTTGCTTCATCGGTTCACTGGATGAACCGTTGGTTCATTTTGGGAAGTCGCCTGTAATGTAGGGCACTGAGGGAAGTCGGTCAAGCAGGAGTGTGGATGAGTACGCAGAGCGTGGTCACGGCGATTCGTGTATTGGAGGCTGTCTCGGACAACCAGCCGGCAGGCCTGTCTGAGCTAAGTCGCGAGGTGGACGTACCCAAAGCGACGGTGCTGCGCATGCTTAGGACACTGGGTGAATTGGGGTGGGTGACGCAGTCGGAATCCCAGGCCGGGAAATGGGTGCTGACCAACCACGCCTTTGCTGTTGCGAGCCGTGGAAGCAGCGGTTCGGTCATTCGTGACGCCGCCATGGGCCCACTGAACGCGCTGCAGCTGGACACCACCGAGACCGTTCACTTGGCCGTGCCGGACCGCGGATACATGCTGATCATCGAGCGCCTGGACACCCCGCACGTTCTCCGGGCGTTCCTGCCCCTGGGTTCGCGGCTCCCCATGCACGCTTCCTCCACGGGGATGGCCTACCTTTCGGCAGCCGACGACGCATTTGTGGATGAATATCTGGCCGGTCCGCTGGAAGCTTTGACGCCCCAGACCGTAGTAGACCCTGCCCGGCTTCGGGCGATGATCGCAGACACCAGGGCCCGGGGGTACTCCATCAACGAGCAAGGCCTCAGCACAGGAATCACATCAATCGGTGTTCCCTTGTTGGGCACGGGCGGTGTCGCGGCGGGCTCTATCTCCATTTCCGGACCATCAAGCAGAATTGTTCCGGCCAAGTACCAGGAGTACGGCGAGGCGGCGGCGGGGACTGCTTTGGAGATCAGCCGCGCCTTGGGAGCGTTCTCCACAAAGGGCTACTAAGTTTCCTCTCTGAATACTTCGTTCCGGCCTAATGCGCGCCTATCATGATGCTATGTACGTACCCCTTCACGGGCAGAGGGTCCGTTTGAACTAATTCCGTGGGGGTACGTAAGCGATATAGGGAAGAAATTCTCTCATCGGTGCCCGTTGGCATGGGTGGCGCTTCAGTAATGGAGTACCAGCGGACGCCTTCCTGAATAGACAACAGTTATTGAAAGGGATGCGTAGCTCAATGAACACTCTCTTAATAATCGCCGGTGTTATAGCGATCATCTTGCTCTTGGTAGGCGGATTCAATCAGGCCCTCAGCTTCCTGCTGTGGGTGGGAATCATCCTGCTGGTGCTGGCACTGATTGGCTGGGTAGTAGGCCGAGGCCGGTCGCGCGTATGACAACAGACCCAAGCGAAGTTGCAGGTTTTGCCCAAGTTCGCGATGGGACCACCACCCCCGGCAACCCTATTCCCAGGGATCCGGGGACGCCCGGCCAAAGCAGCCAAGTGCCTGCAGGTGATGCTTCGTCGGAAAGTCCGGACGACGCCGTCGATACCGGTCCCAGCGAATCGGCCAGTCCGCCCGGACCAGCCGAAGAAAAGGACGAGAAGACCGCGGACCCGCGTGGTCTGACTACCGAAACAAATCCTACGGATTGATCGGCACCAGCGCGGCCGCGAGCAGGAGATATCCCGTCCGCGGCCGCGCTCTCATGGCAAACCAGGATCTGTGGTTTGCTGCTAATTGCCGGGCCTTGTCTTAGCGATTGGGAAAAAGATGCGAATCGGTTCAATCATCGGGTTGTTGGTGGTGGTGTGGCTCATTATTGGAGCTATTGCTGCCGGTCAGCGGGGATATTTCACATCACCGCCCGCGCAGTGTTCGCAGTTTGCCACCATAGCGCTGAATATCGTTGCCGGCCCGCTGAATTACACAGGCTTGGATCCTCAGGGTGGCTGTGAGATTCCACAGCCGTCATAAGTAGATCCGCAGGACACCTCTCCGGCGCGTTGGCGCCCGCGCGCACTCAAGCCCGCGCACACTCACGCCCGCTGATGGCGCCTGCCGTGATGGCATCCGACCCGCGGCATCCAACCCGCGGCGGCATCCTAGCCCCCGAATGGCCTTTTACTAAGTTTGCTGACTATTATCGTCAAAGGCATGGACATGCCACCAAGGGGCCTTATAGGTTCGAAGTGTTCCATTAACACGTTCCACCGCTCAGGGAAAGGACAGTTCACATGGACAAGCAGAATGCCACACCGGAAGAGGAAGTGGGAGGCTACGGCACTCCTACCGCGGAGCAGGAAGCCGGCGGAGGGCAGGCACAGCCCCGCGTGGAAGAAGACATCGAGGAGGCTTCCCTCGGAGAGGGCACTGGCGCGCCAAACCTCAGCCACCTGAATCCTGAGGACTCAGACAGTGCGGGCGAGCCCGGTGCCGGCCGATTCGGCGGTACTGAGGAGCAGGCCCACGCGGAGCAGTCCTCGTTGCCTGACGGCAATAACGGCAACCTTCCGGACGGAAGCGGCAACGACCTTCCTGAGGAAGAGTCTCCCAACGACGATGACGAAGAAAGTTTCGACGCCGGCTAAGAGCTTTGGCTGGCGCGCTTTAGACAGGCGCGCCACTGGTTAAGCAGCCAGCTGGCTGGCGCGCCACCAGCAGTACAGCATGAGCACCCGAGACGAGATCGAAGGAGCAAAATCTATGGCTACCGTCCATAAATCAGTCGAAGTGGATGTCCCCGTATCTGTCGCCTACAACCAGTGGACACAGTTTGAGGCGTTCCCCCAGTTCATGAATGGAGTGGAGGCCGTACAGCAGATTGACGAGACCGGCCTGCACTTTTCAACCAACGTGGGTGGAGTGAAGCGCGAGTACAACGCGCAGATCATAGAGCAAGTCCCGGATACCTTGGTGAGTTGGGCCAGCGTTGACGGGCCCCGCAACGGCGGCACCGTAAGCTTTGAGCCCCTCGACGCCAGCCGCACGCGGGTGAACGTTGAGATTGTCTGGGAACCCGAGGGCCTTGCTGAGAAGGCGGGTTCAGCCCTTGGTGCGGACAGCCTCCGGGTTGGCGCGGATTTGGACAAGTTCAAGAAGTTCATTGAAGCCCAAGGCCATGAAACGGGTGCTTGGCGCGGCACGGTGTCCGGGGGCGATGTTGATGACACCGGTGAACCTTTTGGTAGCGGGGGAGTGGCAACAGCCGAATTCCCGTCCGTCGACCCGGATCTCTCAGCCCCCGCGGCCAATGAGGGGCCTGCCGAGCCGCCCCAGCCGCGCGCTCCTGGTCTCTAGGCACTCTGGCGCCAGGCTGAGGACTGGTTCAAACTGGATATCGAATCATCAGTAGCACTAGCGAGGGCCGGCCACCACAAGGGCCGGCCCTCGCGGCATAGCTAAGACCAGCGGCAGAAGGAGTTCTGACAGCGATGGCAACGTCTTGGAGCGTGGAAGCTGAGCAGAAATTCGACGCCGAAGCGTCCACGCCGCTGCCACGCCTTGACGCGATTGACGGGGTAAGCCGTGTGGGCGAGCCTGGCACGTACAACCTGGAAGCCGTCTACTTCGATACACGGCATTTGGCCCTCGCCGCCCGCGGGATCACGCTGCGCCGCCGCACAGGGGGACCCGATGCAGGCTGGCACTTGAAGCTCCCACATAGCGCGGGACGGCGAACGGAGATTCAGGCACCTTTGGGTACTGCCGATACTGTCCCGGTTGAACTCATGGACCGCATACTGGCCTACACCCGGGGTGATGCAGTGGCCGCCATCGCAACTCTGAACACGGAACGTACCAGCTACTCCTTGTACGGCAAGGATGGCCACCGCATGGCCGACTTTGTGGATGACCGCGTCCGCGCCCGGTCGATGCTCGGCGAACCGCGCGATATGACCTGGCGGGAATGGGAGGTGGAGCTGGCACCGGATGGAACTGACGACGGTGACGACACCCTGCTGGGCACACTGACACAGCAACTTTCCCAGGCCGGAGCAAAGCCGAGCGAGCGTACCTCCAAACTGGCTACTGCGTTGGGCGACGCTTGGCCTACGTCGGAACAGACAGAACGTGAAGCGCCCAGCGATAGTGGTCCTGCAGTGACACCAGTGCTCCTTTATCTGGAGGAGCAGGTGGCTGAGATGCTCCTCCAGGACTCCCACGTACGCCTCGCCCGGGACGATTCAGTCCACCAAATGAGGTCCCAGATTCGCCGAATCCGTGCAGTGCTGCATGGTTATAGCGAGCTTTTCGCGCAGGCCGCGGTGAAGGATCTGGAAAGGGAGCTGAAATCGCTTGCAAAGACACTTGGCCGGTACCGCGATGTGGAGGTTTTGCACGAACGGTTGAAGGTCAGCCTCGATCAATTGCCGGGGAAGCTTGTCCTGGGTCAGCTCGGGGACGAGTTGGAAGAGCGAATGACCCTGAGGGCCCGGAATGCGATGTCTGCCGTGAAGAACCGGTTGAACAGCCCGCGCTACTTCACGTTGCTGGACAATCTGGAGTCCTTTCTTAGTCATCCGCCGCTGACATCAGAGGCTTCCGCGCCGGCGAAGAAGGCCACGGCAAGGCTCGTCAACAAAGCCGGCAAAAGGCTCCGCAAACGGCATGACGCAGCGGTGGGAGCCGCCGTCGGGCCTCAACGCGACACGGCGTTCCACGAAGTGCGGAAGGCCGCCAAAAAGTTGCGTTTTGCCGCAGCGGCAGTGGAGGCCATCCACGGCAAACCCGCGGTGAAGCTGGAGGATGCCGCCCACAGGATTCAATCGATCCTTGGCGACCATCAGGACAGCGTCGTGGCCCAAACGGAACTGCTGAAGCTGGGGTCCGCGCCGGGCGTCAGCAACGGCGCTTTCACCTATGGAGTGCTCCATGTGATGGAAAGCACCGCCGCTGAAGCGACGCTGGACGAGTACCTGCGGAAGGGAAAGAAGGCGCGGAAGCTTCGCCTGAAGAAGTAGGAGTTTGTGTACAGCAAATGCCCTTAAAACGCCTTCTAAAGGTCATCTGCTGTACACAAACTCCCGGGCTTTACTTCTTGAGGAACGCCAGCAAGGCCTCGTTGATTTCGGCGCCGTGCGTCCACAGCAAGCCGTGCGGCGCGCCTTCGATTTCCAGGTACTCGGCGCTGGGCAGGGCGTCCTTGAAACGCCGGCCGGTGACGTCGATCGGCAGGATGTTGTCCGCAGTGCCGTGAACAATCAAGGCAGGCACGTCAATCTTGGGGATGTCGGCACGGAAGTCGGTGAGCCACGTGGGCTGGGCGGCCACCGAGGCGAAAGCACCCGACTTGCTGGCCAGGTTCCAGCTCGCGTTCACGGCTTCCTGACTGAGACGATCCGTGCCCAGGAAGGTGTCGCTGTTGTAGAAGTTCTTGAAGAACTCGGTGAAGAAGGCGTAGCGGTCAGCCTTGACGCCGGCGGCGAGGCCATCGAAGACTTCCTGCGGCACGCCGTCCGGGTTGTCGTCGGTTTGCAGCAGGAACGGTTCCAACGAACCGAGGAACACGGCCTTTGCAACACGGGCCGAACCGTAGGTGCTGATGTAGCGCGCCACCTCGCCTGTGCCCATGGAGAATCCCACCAGAACGGCGTCGTTCACGTCCAGCGTGTCCAGCAAGGTCTTCAAGTCAGCGGCGAAGGTGTCGTAGTCGTAACCCTCCGTGGGCTGGCTGGACTTACCGAACCCGCGGCGATCGTAGGTAATGACGCGGTAGCCGGCGTCCAGCAGTGCGGCTGTCTGCTTCTCCCAGGAGGACCCATCCAAGGGGTAGCCGTGAATCAGGACCACTGCCTGGCCGGTCCCATGGTCCTCGTAGTAAAGCTCAATCTCAGTGCTGTTTTCGTTTCCGACGGTGATGTAAGCCAAAACTCAAGTCCCTTCGATGCGGTTCAACACGAACGTTTCCAGCCTACTGTCCGGCTGCGACGCCGGCACGGGTTTACAGGTTGGTCATCCGCTCGCCAGCCTCGTTGTAGCGGCCACCCTCCACGGTGATTTTCGCCGCGGCCGCCTCGATTTCGTCCAGCTCAGCAGATGAGAGTTCGACGTCGGCCGCGGCCAGGTTTTCTTCCAGGCGGTGCAGTTTCCGTGTGCCGGGAATGGGAACAATCCAAGGCTTTTGTGCCAGCAGCCATGCCAAGGCGATCTGGCCCGGCGTCGCGCCTTTTCGTTCAGCGATTCCGGCGAGGAGGTCCACCACGGCCTGGTTGTTCTGCATGGCCTCGGGCGTGAACCGGGGGATGGTGCTGCGGATGTCGTTGCCGGATTCGAAGCTGGTGGAAGCGTTGATGGTGCCGGTCAGGAAACCTTTGCCGAGTGGGCTGAAGGGTACAAAACCAATCCCCAGCTCTTCGCATACACCCAGGACTTCTTCCTCCGGACGGCGCCACCACAACGAGTACTCGCTCTGAACCGCAGCCACGGGGAGAACTGCGTGGGCTCGCCGGATGGTGCCTGCGGCTGCCTCCGACATACCGAAGTGCTTCACCTTTCCGGCGTCTACCAATTCCTTGACGGCACCTGCCACGTCCTCGATTGGCACCTCCGGATCGACGCGGTGCTGGTAGTAGAGGTCCAGTGCGTCCACGCGGAGCCGCCGCAGGGATCCCTCAACTACTTCTTTGATGACCTCGGGCCTGCTGGTGACCTTGCCGCTTGGCTTCCGCTCAGCGGGGTCGATGTCCCAGCCGAACTTGGTGGCGATGACCACCTGATCCTTGAACGGTGCCAATGCTTCGCCAACAAGTTCCTCATTGGCGTAGGGCCCGTAGATCTCGGCGGTATCGAAGAACGTCACGCCGCGTTCCACGCCTGTGCGGATGAGGGAGATCATTTCGTCGCGATCCGGCCGTTCGCTGTAGCCGCCGCTCATGCTCATGCATCCCATGCCAATGGCGGAAACTTCCAGGCCGCCGGTACCGAGTGTGCGCTTTTCCATGATTGGTTTCCTCTGCAGTTCGGGCTGATGACTACTTCGACGTTATGGGGCCGGACCGGTGTGAGGGAGTCCCTGACATTACCCCTCACATCCCTCTAGTTGCCCACAGCAACCAGACGTAAACTGGCCTTCGGTTCACAACCCTTGGTTCGGAGACCCTATGCTGTGGAAGGTTCTTGTTCGCTTCCTGCGGCCGCATCAGCGGCTGCTGATCGCCGTCGTTCTCTTCCAACTGGCGCAGTCCATCGCGTCCCTGTACCTTCCCACACTCAATGCGGACATCATCGACAACGGCGTCGCCACCGGGGACACGGACTACATCCTGCGCATGGGCGGGCTCATGCTCCTCATTACCCTGGTGCAGATCGCGTGTGCGGTGGTGGCCGTGTATTTCGGCGCGAAGGCCGCCATGGGCATGGGCCGGGATCTTCGCGACGCAATTTTCAGCAGGGTGGGGGAGTTCTCCGAGCAGGAGGTCACCAAATTCGGGGCGCCGTCCTTGATCACGCGCTCCACCAATGACGTCCAGCAGGTGCAACAACTGGTGCTCATGTCCTGCACGCTCATGGTGGCGGCACCCATGCTCAGCATTGGCGGCGTGATCATGGCCGTGCGGCAGGACGCCCAACTCTCCTGGCTGATCGCCGTCTGCGTGCCGGTGCTGCTGGTGGCCGTCGGTTTGATCGTGACGCGGATGGTGCCGCTCTTCCGCAAGATGCAGGTCCGGATCGACGCCGTGAACCGGGTCCTCCGTGAGCAGCTCACCGGTATCCGTGTGGTGCGGGCCTTCGTCCGGGAGGACATGGAAGCCGCCCGTTTTGCCAAAGCGAACGACGACGTCACTGACGTTGCGCTGCGGGCCGGCCGTCTGATGGCTCTCATGTTCCCTGTGGTCATGCTGGTGATGAACGTTTCCTCCGTGGCGGTGATCTGGTTCGGATCCTTCAGGATCGAGGACGGCTCCATGCAAGTTGGCACCCTGATCGCGTTCCTGAGTTACCTCACGCAGATCCTGATGTCCGTCATGATGGCCACGTTCATGGCTGTGATGATCCCGCGCGCGTCCGTTTCGGCCGATCGCATCGGCGAGGTGCTGGACACCGAATCAAGCGTCCAGCCGCCGTCGAATCCTGTCACCGGCGGTATCCGCCGCGGCGAACTGGAGATGCACGACGTCGGATTCGCCTACCCTGGTGCCGAGCAGCCGGTGCTGAGCGGGCTTTCTTTCACCGCCCAAGCGGGGGAGACCACCGCAATCATCGGCAGCACCGGGGCCGGCAAAACCACGCTCGTGAACCTCATGCCTCGGCTGTTCGACGCCACCTCCGGGTCGGTTCGGATGGACGGCGTGGACGTCCGCGAACTGCACCCGGATCTGCTCTGGGGCCACATCGGGCTGGTGCCGCAGCGGCCCTACCTCTTCTCCGGAACGGTCCGCAGCAACCTTCAGTACGGCAAACCCGATGCCACTGAGGACGAGCTGTGGCAGGCGCTGTCCGTGGCTCAGGCCCGGGATTTTGTGGAGGAAATGGAAGGCGGACTGGATGCGGTCATTTCGCAAGGCGGCACCAACGTTTCCGGCGGGCAACGTCAACGGCTTGCGATCGCCCGGGCACTGGTGAAACAGCCGGAGCTCTACATCTTTGACGACTCCTTCTCATCCTTGGACACCGCCACCGATGCCCGGCTCCGGCAGGCCCTCAAACGCCACACCAACGGAGCCACGCTGGTGATCGTGGCGCAACGCGTGTCCAGCATCGCGGATGCGGACCAGATCTTAGTGCTCGACGACGGCAGGATTGTTGGGCGCGGAACGCACCATGAGTTGCTGGAGACCTCCGAAACCTACAGGGAAATCGTGTCCTCCCAGCTCGCGGCGGAGGAGGCAGCATGAGTGCAGTATCAGCCGGGCCGCGCGGTCCTCAACGGCCAGCCATGGGACCGGGCCGCGGAGGACCCTTCGCTGGGATGAACATTCCGGCTGAGAAAGCATCGAAGTTCAGTGCTTCAGCCCGGCGGCTATTGGGGACCTTGCGGCCGGAGCGGTTCTGGCTGACGCTGGTGCTGGTGTTCGCCGTGGCCAGTGTTGCCTTGTCTGTCATTGGTCCGAGGCTATTGGGCGAAGGCACCAACCTGATCTTCGCCGGCGTCGTCTCAAAACAGCTTCCCGCCGGCGCCTCCAAAGCCGACGTGATCGCGGGCTTGCGCGCTTCTGGCGACGACAGCAAGGCCGACATGCTAAGCGCCATGACGCTCACTCCCGGCGTCGGAATCGACTTTGCTGCGCTGTCCTCGGTGCTGCTGTGGGCGCTGGCGCTGTATGTCCTGGCCTCAGCGTTCGGTTGGATGCAGGCGTACGTGCTCAACGGCGTCGTTCAGCGGACCGTGTACCGCCTCCGCGAGCGGATCGAAGCGAAAATCCACCGGCTCCCCCTGCGCTATTTCGACAAGATCCAGCGTGGAGAACTGCTCAGCCGCGTCACCAATGATGTGGACAACATCTCCCAAAGCCTCCAGCAATCCATCAGCCAAGTGGTCTCCTCCCTTCTGACCGTGCTGGGTGTGCTGGTGATGATGTTCCTGCTCTCACCGCTGCTGGCCCTGATCGCCTTGGTAACCATTCCGCTGACGCTGGGAACCACACTGCTGATCGCCAAACGCTCGCAGAAATTGTTCGTGGCGCAGTGGAAGAACACCGGTGAACTCAACGGCCAGATCGAGGAGACCTACACCGGGCATGCGCTGGTGAAAGTCTTCGGACGGCAGAACGAGGTGCAGGAAAAGTTCCGTCTCAAGAACTCGGAGTTGTACCAGGCGAGCTTCGGGGCGCAGTTCGTGAGCGGCCTGATCATGCCGGCCATGACGTTCATCGGAAACCTGGTGTACGTGGGGATCGCCGTAGTGGGTGGCCTGCAAGTCGCCTCCGGTTCCATGCAGTTGGGTGACGTCCAAGCCTTCATCCAGTACTCGCGGCAGTTCACCATGCCACTGGCCCAACTCGGCTCGATGGCCAACATGCTGCAATCCGGCGTTGCATCAGCCGAGCGGGTGTTCGATCTGCTGGATGAGGATGAAGAATCTATTGAGCCTGCACCTTCCGAGGCAGGTGCCGGCCGCGGGCGGCTCGTGTTCGAGAATGTGTCCTTCCGGTACTCGCCGGACAAGCCGCTGATCACCGACCTCAGTCTGGTTGCCGAGCCGGGGCAGAGCATCGCGATTGTTGGGCCGACGGGAGCAGGGAAAACCACCCTGGTGAACCTCATGATGCGGTTCTACGAGCTGGACTCCGGGCGCATCACCCTGGACGGCGTGGATATTGCGTCTCTCTCGCGGCAGGAACTGCGCTCGCGGATGGGGATGGTTCTCCAAGACACTTGGCTGTTCGGCGGGACCATCCGGGACAACATCGCCTACGGTCGTCCCACGGCTTCCGAGGACGAGATTGTGGAGGCCGCCCAGGCAACCTATGTGGATCGCTTTGTTCGGTCCTTGCCCGAGGGCTACGACACCCTGCTGGACGACGAAGGCGGGAATGTCTCCGCTGGCGAAAAGCAGTTGCTGACCATAGCCCGGGCGTTTTTGTCCAGGCCATCGGTGCTGATCCTGGATGAAGCCACCAGCTCCGTGGACACCCGGACAGAGGTGCTGGTGCAGAAAGCCATGAACGCGTTGAGGTCCGACAGAACCAGCTTCGTGATCGCCCACCGGCTCTCCACCATCCGGGACGCCGATCTCATTCTGGTGATGGAGGCCGGGCAGATCGTGGAGCAGGGGACACACTCGGAGCTGCTGGCCGCGGGTGGGGCGTACTCGCGACTGTACGAGGCCCAGTTCGCGGCGCCCGTCTCTGAGGTGTGAGGCGCGGCGTACGCTTCTGGCCTGTCGCTTCTGGCCCAACTTTCGACGCCGATGGGCCGCTTTGCAACTAGTATAGGTTGATTTTGGTGTACTGATGGCTCAAAGAAGGGCTGGAAGCGACGGGATTATGGCAACCTCGATGGCCTCAGCACGTTGGCGTCCCCGGCCTTAGCAGGGTCGAGCGGCACGGGGCTCACGAGTACTGCCGGGCCTCGATGCAGCACGCCGCCTGTGATCACCTGGCACCGGACGCCACCACGCCCCCGCATCGCCTTGTGGGCGCCGGAGCGAGCATTTCATCCATCCAGGCGCAGGGGTGGGCGGGTCGCCCGGCCTTGAGCCGCACGGTGTCTCCGCCGGACTCAAGGGTGAACTCGTGTCCGGGCAGGGGAGCCAGCTCAACGCCTCGCAGCACCACATTTCGACGGGTCAGGAGAGGGTCAAACGGTCCAGCCCCAAGCTCGGCTGCCATGGACTCAAGTGCCTCCACCGCGAACAGCGTCACGGCAGCATCCATGTGTGCGGCCTTGCCGTAGAATCGGTCGCCAACGATGCCTTTGCCCGCTACCAATTCCGCGTGGTCCGCGTCGGTGGTGGGGACATCTGCAGCTCCCTCGCGGGCGCGGCCGAAGTAGGCGTGTGCCGGCGACACCAAAAGGTGCAGCACCTCGACGTCGTACCTGTAGTCAGCGCTCATCCCCCAACGCTAGCCCCGATGCGCAACCATTGCCTCCACATGTAAAGGGTGCTTTACTTTGAAGATGAGTAAAGCTTCCTTTACATCTAGGCGGGCACCGTTCCATCACTACGTGTTGGCGGTGTCGCTCGGCATCATCCTGACCATGGCGGTTTCTGTCCTGGTGGGTGCATCAAACCCGGATGACTTCTGGCTAGCTGCGGGGATCGGAGCCCTTTGTGCCGTTTACCCGGCTATGTCGCTGGGTGCCAAGGTTTTCGTGTCGAACCACACGGTGGCCCGCGATGCCCACGGCGAACAGAGCGTGGAGCTGCAGTGGATGCGCCAAGCCGGCGCCGGATCTTTCATCGACGTCCTCGTCGCCACCATCGCGGCTGCTATGGTGCTGGTCATCGGACGCATCGCTGTGGATGCCCTTCCGATCCTTCTGGCCCTGGTCGGCTTGAGCGCGGTGGACGTTGGAGCGCGCTACCTCGTCATCCGCCACCGGGCTCTGAAGTGAAGAACAACCTCGCGGAGCGTCGCGCGGAACGGCGCTGGACGCAATCGGATCTGGCTGCCGCGCTCGGAGTGTCCCGCCAGACGGTGATTTCCATCGAGCGGGAGAAGTTCGATCCCTCGCTGCCGTTGGCGTTCCAGATTGCCAGGACCTTCGACTGCGCCATCGAGGACATCTTCACTGCTGATTGACACACTGTGTCCTGCGCCGCAGCGCTTTGAGGGCGGCCCGGATACTGTGGCACGGTGAACTTTGCTGAGGCCGCCGACGGCGCTGAACTCGCATGGACGTCCGAAGGCGAGGGTGAACCAATGCTCCTGATCGCAGGACAGGCCACGTCCATGGACGGTTGGGGTCCGACGGCGGAACTTCTGTCCCGCACATACCGCGTCATTCGCTTCGATCACCGCGGGATTGGTCGGAGTGGGAAGGGTGACGCCGAGCGCTAAACGACGCGGCTTCTCGCCGAGGATGCCGTAGCCGTCCTTGACGCCGCGGGTGTGGATTTAGCACACGTGTACGGTCATTCGATGGGCGGGCGCATAGCCCAGTGGTTGGCCATCGACTACCCGAAGAGAGTCCGTACGCTGGTTCTTGCCGCAACGAGCGGTGGAAAGTGGCCCGACGCTGTGACCCAGCCGGATCGAGAGGCATTGGACGCCTTGACCAGTGGAGATATGTCCCGGCTGGAGCCGCTCTTCTTCGATGCTGAATGGGCGCAAAGCAATCCTGCGGCGGTTCACACGTTCTTCAACTCCCACGCGTCGGCATGGGCCAAGGCGCGACACTTTAACGCTAGCCGCGAGCACGACGCCTGGAGTCATCTCGGTTTCATCCAAGCCCCCACGCTCTTACTCCATGGAACTGAGGACGTGCTCACGCCCTTGCCCAATGCACTGCTGCTCCGTGAACACATCCAACGCTCCGTCCTGGTGAGGGTTCCTGGTGCAAGGCACGGCCTTCACTTGGACCACCGGGAGACGGTTGAGTGGATCCGGCAATTCATCGCCAGAAAGAGCCGCTAGCCAGCGGGAACCTTCAAAACCTCCAGGGCGGCCAGCAGGAACGGGGTCGGATCTGGATCCGCGCCGGCCGCCCACTGCATCCATGCTTCGAAGGTGGCTGCGAGGTACGCGGCGCTCAGGTAGCGGGCAGCAGAGTCGGGCAAGCCATTCTCAACAAGGAAAGCCAGGGCCCTTTCGCGCTGCGGTGCCAGGGACTCGTAGCTGCGGCTGGTCAGTTCAGGGTGCTCGGCAATCAGGCGGAGTCTGCCGCGTGTGACGGACAGGTCCGGGATGACGGCAACCCCCGCTATCGCCGCCGCGCGCAACCCGGCCAGCACGCCGCCGTCGGACTTTCCGGGGCCGTGGAACGAGCCGAAGGCGAGCGTCGAGGCTTCCACCACCGGTTCGCTTCCGCCCCACACGAGGTCGGCTTTGCTGGCGAAGTAGCGGTAGAGGCTCTTGCGTCCGATTCCGGCGGCCTTGGCGATGTCCTCCATGGAGGTGTTCTCGTACCCGTGTTCAGCGAAGAGGCCCAAGGCCAGTCCGGCCACGGCGTCTGGGTCAATGGTGGCGGGCCGGCCGCTGGGACGCGGGGGTTTGGCAACTTCCGAAGTCATTCCTCCAGTATTCACTCTTACATAATGACACAGAGTGTCATAAGCTGGCGGGATCACCCAGCAATCATCGGAAGGACATCATGGGCAACGACGCTTCATGGCAGGAGGCCATTACCAACGGCCGTTTCGCCGGCAAGACCATCATCGTCACGGGCGCAGCCTCGGGAATCGGCCAGGCGACCGCGCTTCGGATTGCAAAGGAGGGCGGCAGGGTCATTGCTGCCGACATCAGCCAAGAACGGTTGGAGGCTCTTGTGGAGGAGAACGCCGGCCTGGACCTGATACCGGTGGCTGGCGACATTTCCTCTGAAGAGACGGTGGCCTCTGTCATCGCCGCTGCGGACGGACGTGTGGACGCCTTGGCCAACGTTGCGGGAATCATGGACAACTTTGCGCCGATTCACGAGGTTGATGACGAGCTCTGGGAGCGGGTTTTCCGGATCAATGTCACGTCCCTCATGCGCCTCACCCGCGCAGTGGTACCACTGATGCTCGATGCCGGAACGGGCTCCGTCGTGAACGTTGCTTCCGAGGCAGGCCTGCGTGGTTCGGCCGCCGGGGCCGCCTACACCGCGTCCAAACATGCGGTGGTGGGCCTGACCAAGAATTCTGCCGTGATGTACGGACCCAAGGGGCTTCGCTTCAACGCTGTGGCTCCGGGGCCAACCATCACCAACATTGTGGCGAACTGGGGATCGCAGTTGGCTGCTGAACGCTTGGGTCCCCTGATGCAGGCCACTGTTCCCACCCCCGCAACCGCAGCACAATTGGCTGCTTCCATCACCTTCCTGCTCAGTGACGACGGCACCAACGTCAACGGCGCCATTCTGGCGTCCGACGGCGGCTGGTCGGCCTTATAGGGTTTTCTCATCAAGGTGCCGGACCAGTGCGTCCACAATGGGCAATTGCCCTTTGACGAGCTTGGTCCGGGCCACTGTTTCCTCAAACCACCTGGCGTCGTCGATCTCCGGGAAATCCTTGATGGCACCCGAGCCCTTGGGCCATTCCATGGGGAAGGTGTTGCTGACAATCTTTTCCGGTTGAAAGTCGCTGGCTTCTGCCGCGAACGCGGTGATCAGCTTTCCGGAGGGCTGTTTAAAAACGCCCAAAAGTTCGTAATCCGCCAACGGTGGCGGTGTGCCTATTTCTTCAGTGAATTCCCGCTGGGCGGCAACCAGTGCGTCCTCGTCCTCAGGGAATTCTCCCTTGGGAATAGACCAGGCGTGTTCATCTTTGCGGGCCCAAAAGGGTCCACCCATATGGGCTATCCAAAGCTCCAATTGCCCGGCCGTGTTTCGCCGGTGAAGGAGGATGCCAGCGCTGCGGATTGTGATGTTCCCTCCCGGGTTTGGCGAGGCGGAAAAAGTCTCTCGGACACGTCAAGGCTACTCGTGGAGTTGGCGCCGTTATCCAACTGATGTCGGGCCAATGATTTTTGCTTGTTCATTTTCCTTCCGACAGGGCCCTTGCTACTTGATAATCGAGGACAGGCGTTCCTCGGGGGTGGAACGTCGTTGCGGTCACCGGCATCAGCCGTTGACGGGTCTGGGCGCATCAGCAGGAGGAAACAGCTATGGCATTGTCAGTGAGGCTCCTTCCACATGGGGGAAGAAAAGCAATGGGGTTGGCCGTCATCGTTGCGGTCGGTTTATCGATGTTCACAGGAATAGGTCCATCACATGCGGCGGACACCACGCCCATGGCTGAGGATCCCGGCCCGGTGGGAAGTTTTGCCTGGAAAGGTTTCAACTGGCAGAAGCGTTTTTGGGGCGGGGCGCCCATGTATAACGCCAGTTGGGATGCGAATAATGTGAGTAACCCGGATGCCAACGGGTACGTCAAGCTCTCCATCAGCAACCCCACCGGCTCGGCTCCGAAGGGTGCTGAGTTCCAGTCCACGCGTGAAGGTTTCGGGTACGGAACGTACAGCACTACCGTGGAAAAAGACGTCAGTTCCCTGCAGAAGGAAGTGGTGTGGGGTTGCCTGTTCACGTACGATCCCAATGCCGAGCCCGGATACACGGAGATTGACCTTTGTGAGGCCTCGGCCTGGGGCGGGGGCGCCGCGTACGGTGAGGATTGGCCGGTGACCCAAGGGCATGGATATTGGTTTGACGCCACCTTGCCGCCCGGACAGGGAAACAACACTGTCACCTTCGATGTCACCAATGCTCCAATTCTCACTCACAGGATGGTGTGGGAACCGGGCAAGCTGACGTATGAGACGTTTGCAGGCGAGGGCTACGACGGAACCCTCCTGAAGCGGACTGTCCTTGAAGGTTCTACTGTCCCGCTTCCGGCAAAGGAGCAAATTCACTTCAACCTGTGGGTCACCGGTGGTGGCGGAGGGGACGCCGCACACGTTTCTCCTGAAACGGTGACCATCCGTGACTTCTCCTTCGTGCCTGCAGATCAAGGTCAGCTCACCGCACCAACGCCCACCGTCTCAGGCACGGCCGCTGTGGGCTCAACGCTGACAGCAGCACCGGGAACCTGGACCACAGGAACCGCCCTGAGCTACCAATGGTTCCGGAACGGCACAGCAATTGCCGGCGCAACCGGTGCCGCCCGGGTCCTTGCAGCAGCCGACCAAGGTAGCACTCTGACGGTTCGTGTAACGGGAACCAAAGCCGGATATGCCACAGCCACCAAGGAGTCCGCACCCACGGCAACCGTGGTGGCAGGGACGCTGGTAGCCCCAACCCCCGTCATCACCGGAACGCTCGCCGTGGGTTCTACGCTCACGGCCAACCCCGGAACGTGGACGTCCGGGAGCACCCTGACGTATCAGTGGTACCGGTCGGGTGCGGCAATCGCCGGAGCTACCTCCAGGAGCTACAAGCTGGTGAGCGCTGACCAGGCTGATTCCATGAGTGTGCGGGTAACAGGTTCCAAGGCCGGCTACACCACGGTGGCTAAATTCTCGGCCGGCACGGCACTGGTTCTGTAGGCCGGTAGTCCGGATGCACTCAGCCCGCAGTCGTGTCGCGCTGGGGGTAGCGACACAACTGCGGGCTAAGTGGCCGGCCTGGATGCTCCGGCCTAGCCCTTTTGGGCCCGGACAGGGACGATCCTCTTGATGGCAAGGCCGAGTGCCAGCATGGCAAAGGCTGCCAGTGCGAACCAGAAGAGGTCCCCTGCACCGGTCAATGCGAGCGTTCCGGAACCCATTCCGGCTGCTGCTGCCCCTGTCACTGGGGCTACTGGGTTGTTGTACATGAGTCAGTTACCAAACTTTCTTTCTGTTGAATGCTGCATCCAGGTACGCCTTGGCGTGAACAGCCTGGAGGAAGATGTCGATCACGGTTTCGTACATGGTTGCGGCCAGGAGCATGTACCTCCAGCCCCGGAAGCGCACAGTAACTATGCGTTCCAGGATGAAAATGCCGGTGACGGTAATCCAGAAAGGCTGAAGGTTCAGGCCCATTCCGGATATCAGCGCGAACAGGAGGGAACCAAAGTAAGCCAGCGTCACTACGACGCCGATCATGGAGAGGAACTGGCGTCCCCAGTACGGCCGAGTCACTTTGGTCCATCCGTATTGCACGCAGTTCTCCACCGCGCCGCGCTTCCACCGGAGCCGCTGGGACCACAGTTCACGCCACGTGGGCATGACCTCTGTGACCAGCGTGCAGTTCGAGGGAGATGCTATGCGGTAGCCCAGGGTCAACAGGGCAAAGGAGAGTTCGTTATCTTCGGTCAAAACCGACGTATCGTAGACGCCGCCCTTGCCGTTGCCGGGAGGGAGTGTGCCCTTCAACCGGGCGGCTACGACGTCGCGCAATGTCTTGACACGGAAAAGGGCTGCAGTGCCGGTGACCACCAGGCACTTGCCGTGAAGTCGCTTCACGTCCCGGGCGTAGCGGGCGTATTCGTTGCGCTGGAGGTGGCCCACAAAGCCGCCGCCGGGGCCGCCGCTGAACACTCCGCCAACGGCGCCGAGCAGTTCGTCGGCCAGCAGGTTCTTGGTGGCGTTTTCAATGAAGTCCAGGGCCAGTTGTGAGTCGGCATCCTGTACCAGGACCAAGTCCTCGGGGTCGGCATCAGGAAGGAGCTGGCTGAGGGCGAAGTTCAGGGCACCGGCTTTTTTGTCCTTGTTCCCCACAGTGCGGATCACCTCGGCACCCTGGGCTAGTGCAAGTTCTTCAGTGTCGTCAGTGCAGTTGTCTGCCACCACAATGACGCGATCCGGGCGATGGGTCTGGTTGTTCAGGGAGTGGAGCGTCTCGGTGATGCCGGCGGACTCGTTGTGCGCCGGAACCAGGACGGTGACTACCCCGCCAGCCGCACGGTGGGATCGGCGACGCCTGGTTGCAGTGTCCGGGGCGCTTGCCGGGGCAGGTGCCGCTGTTGTTTCCGTGAGCATTGTGATCCCTCCGTTCGTGCCTTGAAGCGTTGACTCACTTAGAGTTCCAACGCGAACGCAAGATCAGGGGAGGGAAACCATCAAGGAAGTCTCAAGGTTTGCTCAGGACTTTCTGAGCTCCGTCACGTTTCGGGGTAGGGGCCCACTTGTACTGACTTTGGGATGGCTGTACTCATTTGGGGTGGGTGTACTGATGTGGCGTGGCGCGCTTTAACGCAAGAGGACGACGTCGGGGCGTCCCGGCGTCGTCCTCTTTCGTGGAGCTTGAGCTGCTTAGCGGTTCAGGCTGACCGTGAAGGTCTTGGGGCCGCTAAGGGTTACCGCGATTCCGCAGTTTTCGGCGGCAGCGCGGTGGGAGAGGGATTCAATGGCGGCATCGATCGTGTGGTCGATTGCCGACTTGTCCCAGATTTTCAGCGTGATGGAGTCAGTATGTGTCGTCATTGTCAGTACTTTCACTCAGGCCGGTGACAGCCCCAAGCTTCTTCGCCCGGGGCCCGCATCCTCGTCGGTGAGGATTGCTGATTCAGCTTGTGCGGGAACGAATTCCCTCATTCATGGTTCATGCTGCCCGGCGCCGTTGACAAGTCAATTCGGCTAAGTGTGACCGATTACACGTTGCTCATTACTCCGTGTAACCAGAGCTGGCGCTGAGCTCCCGCCAGCTGTCATAAGTCAGCCTTTGACTTTCACCGGCAGCTCCACCAGATACTCTCCCAGGAGACCTGAAGCGATCACCATGCGCTTGTTACCTTCTTGTCATGGTTGTTTCGCGAGCGATTAGTGCTGTCCAGGCAGGAAGCCGCTCTGTGGCGGTATGAAGCCCGGTCCGCGGTCCTCGTCCTGCTTCCGTTCTGCGGCACTGCGCGTGTCGCTCTCGGCGGTTTCGTCGGAGTCACCATCCACGTCGGCCAAGCCGTTGGTCTGATCGAACGGGTGGGTGATGGGATCCACGATCGGTGTCGAGTCCGAGGCGGGGGTAGCCGACGCCCCGGCAGCGGCAGTCCCTGGCCTGGGGTTCTCGTCGCCGGTCTCCGGTGCCTGCTTTTCGATGTACTCCTTGAACTTCTTCAAGTCTGACTCAGCCTGCCTTTCAACAATGTGCAACTTGTCGCCCAGGAACTCGAGGACGCCGTGCGGTTCGTATTCCAAGGACAGATGCAGTGACGTCTGGCTTGGGCCTGCTTCTTTGAAATCAACCCAACCTGCGTTCTTGGCACCCTCAACGGCGGCCCATGCCACCGCTCGGTCCAGGTCCTGTTGGACGATCTTGGCTTCCCAGCGGCGATGGACGCCCGCGATTTGGGCCACCCATTCCAGCCGGTCGTCGCTGAGCCGTGTCACGCGCTCAACGCCGCCCATGAAGTGTGGAAACTCCTCGAACTTGGTCCACTGCCTGTAGGCCGTACTGACCGGGACATTGACCATGATTGTCTTGTTCACTTTTGTGGTCACTGTGTCCTCCTCTTAGTCTTGCCCGATAATAATCAGCATACTTACATTGTCGGTCTTTGAGGAGGGAAATAACAGGCCCGGTCAGCCCAAGCGCTCTCTCACATAACAGCCCCTTTTCGCCCAACGCTCTATCACCCGGTGATAGAGCGTCGGCGGAAATGGCGCGTTATGTGAGAGAGCGCCGGGAAGGCGATTGGTGGCGCGGGTGGGTGGCCCTGGTGAATGTGCGTGTCGCCAGCGAACTGTCGCCGGCGGACTGTCGCGTCGATAACCCGTTGACATGGCATGGCGTGCGGGGGTATCGTACAACCAAATGGTTGTAGATCAGCTCCGTACACACCTCTCCGACGCCGAGATCGACCGGATCTTTCAGGCTTTGGCCGATGCCACCCGCAGGGACATCGTGGCCCGGGTGACCGAGGGGGAGTACTCGGTCTCCGGGCTTGCTGCGCTCTACACCATGAGTTTCGCGGCCGTACAAAAACATGTTGCGGTCCTGGAACGGGCCTCCCTGGTGACCAAGGAGAAGCGTGGGAGGGAACAGATCGTGCGGGGAAACTATGAAGGACTACAGAAAGCCCGCCATCTGCTGGATCAACTGGAAATGATCTGGAGGCAACGAGCCGACCGGATTGCGGACATACTCGCCGAAGATGATGAAAGGGATCTGCCATGACTGTTGTCAGCGTAAACAAGGACGTTGAGGCCCTGAGCTTCAGCATTGTTTCCGAATTCGATGCCGATGTGAAGCGCGTCTGGAGGATCTGGGAAGACCCCCGGCAGCTTGAGCGCTGGTGGGGACCGCCCACCTGGCCGGCCACTTTTGAGACGCATGAATTTACCGTTGGTGGCAAGGCCGCCTACTACATGACCGGGCCGGACGGCACCAAAGCGCGGGGCTGGTGGAGATTCACCGCCATCAACTCCCCGGACCACCTTGAGTTCGACGACGGATTCGCCGACGAGCAAGGCGAGCCGGTAGATGACCTGGGTATCACCCACGCCACCGTGAAACTCGAGCCCCTGGAAAACCGCACCCGCATGACCATCACGTCCACCTTCGACTCCGAAGAACAGATGCAGAAGATGGTCGAGATGGGCATGGATGAGGGAATGCGGGAAGCAGTCGGGCAGATCGACGCCGTGCTTGCCAATGCCTGATCACTGAACTCAAAGCAAAAAGATGCCGACGACGGCGGGTGCCTCCCGTCGTCGTCGGCGTATGGTTAAGTCCCTGTTGCCTCTCGAAACGGACCAGTGTCATGGCGCGATTGATCATCATGGGTCCTCCCGGTTCCGGTAAAGGTACGCAGGCAGAGCACATTGCCCGGCATTTTGGGATCCCCGCCATTTCCACTGGTGAGCTGTTCCGTGACCACGTCCGCGACAAAACGGAATTGGGGGCAGAAGCCAGCGGCTATATGGATCGCGGGGAGTTTGTGCCGGATCACGTCACCACGGCCATGCTGAGGGCGCGGCTTGATGAAGAGGACGCGGCGGCCGGGTTCCTGTTGGACGGCTACCCACGGACGGTCATCCAGATCGGCGCCCTGGACGAGATCCTGGCCGACCGTCAGCAAACCCTTGAAGTAGTTCTCGAGTTGACCGCATCAGACGACGAATTGCTTTCCCGGATGCTCCGCAGGGCGCAGGAACAGGGACGCGCCGACGATACCGAACCCGTGATTCAGCGGCGGCTTGAGCTGTATCGGGACCAAACGCAGCCAGTGCTGGCGGCGTACTCGAACCGGGGGATTCTGCTCAGCGTTGACGGAACGGGCGAACGCCGAACGATCACGAAGGCTGCGATTGCCGCGTTGGAGGGGGCGTTGGCGGTTTAGCCGCTGGCTATCAGCCGCTGGCGGGAGTCGGAAGCTCGGCTGCGAGGGAGCGTAGATACGCGGCGAACCCTTCCGGCGCGCGGGAATGTGTCCGCCCAGAGGTTACAACGCGGATGGTGTCCGTGGCTGACACTGCGAAACCTCGGTGACGGAGCCGTTCCACCAGAACACGGTCCTCGTGAGAGCGCAGCCCGGGGAAGCCTCCCGCACTGATATAGGCCGAGGCCCGGATTCCCAAGTTGGCGCCGTAGATGTGCTGGTGGTCCTCCCGGAACGGATGGAGTTCCATCCAACGACGATGGATGGCCGGGTCCATGTCCGCCGGGTCGGGTTCCACGGACCCAAGGAGGGCGTCCGCTCCGGCGTTGGCCAATTCCACTTGCCCCGTCAGCCAGTGCCGGGGAACAACGGAATCGGCGTCCGTGGTGGCCAGCCAGATACCGGCGGTGTCATTAGCTCGCAGGCTTTCCAAGGCAGCGCGGAAGCCAAAGCCCCGGCTCGCGCCCGTGCTGCGCAGGTTCACGTTGACCACGCTGAAGCGGTTGTCGCCGGAGGTGTGCGCCGCGGCAATCTCCGCAGAGCGGTCGGTGCAGTGATCCAGGACCACCACCATCCTGGCCTCCACGCCTGGGCAATCACGGTTGAGTGCGTCCGCGGCGGCCTTTAGTGCCACCAGTGCCTTCCCGATGTGTTGGTCCTCGT
This sequence comes from Arthrobacter sp. TS-15, assembly GCF_006964045.1. NCBI lineage: Bacteria > Bacillati > Actinomycetota > Actinomycetes > Micrococcales > Micrococcaceae > Arthrobacter > Arthrobacter sp. TS-15. The sequence continues at coordinate 81,446 of NZ_SDXQ01000021.1, forward strand.
TGTGGGCGGGCATGACCACTGCCACGCTCTTGATCTCCAAAGGCCCGGTCATGGTTATGGCGTCCTCTCAGGTGCCAGAAGGATCTCCAACATGAAGTCTTTCTCACGGTAGAGGCCGTGCGTGGGCCAGCCGAGTTTCTTACGAGCCATGGCATGGACCGCTTCGGCGTCCAGTTGCCAGCCCGAAATCGGGTGCCGCCAATGGCACAACACCAAGGTCCCGCAGGGCCGCGTGGACGCTTCAATCCGCGCCAGGAGTTCCGTGAGTTCATCCGGCGAAAGGTAGTAGCCCGTCTCGGACAGCACCACAAGATCGAAAGTGCCCTCGGGCCACTCGCCGGGCATGGTCAGGTGCCGGGTCTCTGCCGAGGGGAACCGTGAGAGCCGCTTAGCTGCCTGAGCAAGGGCTGCGCTGCTGGCGTCCACTCCAAGGAACTGTTGGCAGCGCTGGGCGAGTTCCTCGCTGAGAGTGCCAATGGAGCAACCCAGTTCCAGCCCGGATTCATATGATTCCTCCGGCAGCGCGGCCAAGGTCAGTGACCGTTTGCGCCGTTCGTACCAGCTGGTGGTGTAACTCCAGGGATCTTCCTCCCTGGAGTGGACCTCGTCGAAGATCCGCTCGGCGTCCGCGGCACTGTTGCTCCCGGCCGTGGAAGGATGCCAAGCGAAGGCCTCCCATGGCCTTCTGAAGTGTTCAAGGAACGTATCTGAAAGGAGCGTCTCATCTCCGGGTTGATCGGACAGCGGCTTCGTTTGGGAGAGGTGGGCACCCATTGCCCGTTGTTTGGCGCGCTGATCCTGATCCGCTAACGGCACCCGCACCCACGAGTTCCATGTGGAGTCATCCGGACCAGCCCACAACCAGTACCAGATGGGATACTCCAGCAGGCCATGGCCGCCCTGTGCCGCGACTTCCGCGGCGATGCTGCCAAGGGTGTCATGGTCGGTGTGCCCGTCATGGCGATAGGGGGCAATAATCGTGACGCTGTCTGCCGGCCTTCCCGCAACCGCTGCCCGAAGAGAGTCCGCGATCCTCTCCGTGCTGGCCGCGAGCTGCCCATCGGCAAGTTCCAGGAACCGCCACGTGGCGCTGGGATTCAGCCCGGACACTGCCGAGTCGAACTCCGTGAGCCTGACAGCGGCAAGCTGTTCCGGCGTCGTGGTTTGCGAGTCAGGATGCGAAGCTTCGCCGGCGGTGCACAGCAGAACCTCCACTGCAGCTCCGGCTTCATGAAGTTTGGCAAGGAAACCGCCTGCACCCAGTGTTTCGTCGTCCGGGTGGGCCGCGAGAACTACGAACGTCATGTCAGCCAGTTCGTCTGCGCTCAGGGGCAGTTCGGGCAAGGCAGCAACCCCGCTGGCAGCCCATTCCGACTCCGACGTGCCGGTGTCTGTGTGCGAGAAAGCTACCAACTGCGGTCCCCTTTCAGAGCCAGGGCGCCCAACTGGGCGTCGTCCCGCATGGCGTGATGCTGCCTGATGTACAGCGACAGGTCCGCCATGCGCTTGCCATAAGCTTCGTCGAAAGCCAGCGGGCCGGGGCCCAGGTTCTGCGTCACCAAGGTTTGGACACGCTCGACGGCGGTGGCAACAGTTCCGCGGATACGGAGGGCTTCGGGCCAGGGGCTTGGTCCGTCGGGATCTGAGCCTTCCAAATCACCGGCGTCGATTCGTTCCGCTGCCTGGGCGAGGTGGCTCGTGGTGGTGGCAAGGATACGGTCGATCTCGCCCAGGGAAGCCAGCGCAATCTGGTCCGGTTCGCGGCCGTTGGCTGCGGCCTTGGTCAACGCATCCGTGTAGTCTCGCGCTACCGCGACGGCTCCGCCTAACCAACACGCAGCCACACCCATGCCGCCCCAAGCGAAACCCGGGCGCTGGAAATACCAGTTTCCGTGGTTGACGGGCCGTGCTTCCACTTGGTCAAAGTGGACTGTTCCGCTGGGGATTTCCTGCAGGCCGCGACTGGTCCACGCAGGTGTCTCCGCTGTCACGCCTTGGTGCTTTAAGTCAACGGCGAAGGCCGCTCTGGTGTTGTCTTCCGTGTGGGCGGTGATGACGGCGCCGTCCAGCTGCGCGGCCAGTGAGCACCACGGCTTGGATCCGTTGAGGACGTAGCTGCCGTTTGCGGTTCGCTTGGCCTCGAGCTTTGTTCCGGGGCCTTCCGCTGCGAAGACTCCCCATGTTCCTTCGTGTTCGCCGTCAGCCCCGGCTTCGACTCCGGCCTGGGCGAGGATCGCGAGAGCGTCGAGGTGCGGTTCGAGGACTCGTCCGGCCGCGACGTCCACGGCTGTCACGGAGGCCAACAGTTCCCATAGCTTGGCGGTGTTTCCTTCTCCGGGCTTTGGGGCGGTCCGGCCGATGTCCTCGGCCAGGGTCAGCAAAGTCGGCACGTCGCCCACTGCTGCCCGCACTTTTTCGAGCACAGGCTCCAAGGCTTGCAGCTGCGCAGGTTCGGAACTGATGCGGACGGGCTGGGCTTCGGAATAGCTCATGATGCCAAGCCTAAACTAAGGAACCTTAGGTTATGTGTGCGGAAAGCAAACGGACGACGGCGGGAGGTTCCCGCCGTCGTCCGCTTTGCTTTGTTTCGTGGTGCGCTAGATGATCAGGTTCATGGCGTTCCAGCCGGAGCCGACCAGGCCGCGGGGGAGCCAGCCTCCCTGGCCGTTGCTGGGGTAGAGCCAGAGGGCTCCGCCTGCGTCACGGGCCAGGAGGTCCACGTTGCCGTCGCCGTTGAAGTCGCCGGGGCCGATGATTGATGTCATGGCGTTCCAGCCGTTGCCTACGGTGGTGGGGCCGGTGAAGTACGAATGCACTCCCCACTCATACCGTGTCTGGTGACCTCTGTATTCCTGCAATGCTCCGGGGCCGTCAGTAGCCAGAAGATCGGGAACGCCGTCCTTGGTGAAATCGCCGGGCCCCATCATCGCAGTCAATACCTGCCACCCGTTCCCCATCCGGCTCGGCGGAAGCCAGCCACCTTTTCCGTTCCCTCGATAGAGCCAGAGGTAGCTGTCCGCGTCCCTGGCTACCAAGTCGGCACTTCCGTCAAGGTCGAGGTCTCCGACTGCTGTGACAGCGCTCATCGAATTCCATCCCTGTCCCACTTGGACTCGAGCAAACCAACCGCCTCCGCCGTTGCCTGGGTAAAGCCAGAGTGCGCCGCCGCCATCACGCGCCAGAACGTCGGCATTGCCGTCCCCATTGAAGTCTCCGGGGGCAACCATGGACGTCATCACGTTCCAGCCTTGGCCAACCTGAATCCGCGGAAGCCAGCCACCGTTGCCCTGACCGGGGTAAAGCCACAAGTTCCCGTTTCCATCGCGGGAAAGGACATCGGGCTTTCGGTCTCCGTTGAAGTCGTGCCCCACGCTAGCCGCTTTGATCGTGATGGTCAGGAGTGCGCTGATCGCATCTGAACCGTAGCCATTAGTGGACGCGACGCGGAACGTGTAAGTGCCTGGTGTGGTGGGAACGCCGGTTAGCACCCCGCCAGGATTTAGTGATTGCAGAGTGAGGCCGGGCGGTAATGAGCCGCTTGCAACCTTGAACTGGGGTACCAGCGAGCCGCTAGCCGTGATGTAGTGCTGGTACCGGCCCCCGACAGTCCCTGCGTTTGGCGGGTTACCGGAGGTGAAGACCGGCGCAACGTTCTTCCCGTCAATGATCCGGATTTCAGCGGCACCTGAGTCGAGGACATAGATCTTGTTCGTGGCCTCGTTCACGGCCAGGTCAGCCGGATTATTGAAGTCCCTGACATCACCCAGCAGGTTTGCCTGCGAATCAAATACCGTTACACGGTAGTTGTAAAGATCAGATGCATAGACCTTATTGGTGGTTTCGTTGACTGCCATGCTCTGATAATTGGTGTCGTCCACCGGGGTATTAGTAACTTTCAGGGTGGCACCGTCGAGCGCCGTCAGGTACTGGCCGCCTTCATCTGAGGCATAGACCATGTTGGCTTTGCGGTTGATGGCCATGACCCCGGGACGCGCATCTGTTCCAGTTGGAGCAACAGTCACAGCATTGGTTTGTCCATCGAGAACCGCAAATGCCTTGGCGGCCGGGCAGGCAAAGAAAATCTTTTGGGCAGCGCTATTCAAGACCATGGACTGGGCGACACATCCAAGGTCAATGGTGCTGAAAGTGTGGTTAGCTCCGTCGAGAACCGCAGTCTTCTTACCGACCCAATCCGTGACAAAGATCCGGTTCGCTGTCTCATCAACGGCCATTGATTCAACAGCCAAGGGCGAAGGCAAAAGAGTAGCTGTCCGAGTGGACCCGTCGATAACTGAGAGTCCTGCGCCCCTGTGGCTAACGTAGATCTTGTTGGTTGTGCTGTTGACGGCGAGAACCGATGGGCGTGCCGCGAGAGCGATGGTCGTCGTCACTTCAGATGCGCCGTCGATTACTGTGACCACTTTGCTGCCAGCATGGGAGACGTAAATCTTGTTGGTAATTTCATTGACGGCAATTTCCTCGGGAAATTCGGTAACGGCGATCGATTTCGAGGTCATGGTGTTTCCATCAACGACCATCACCGACTTGGCGGTGTAGTTCGTTACGTAGATCTTGTTGGTCTTGGCATTCAACACTTCGTCTATAGGCATGCTGCCTTTGAACTTTTGGTCAGTCAGAATGTCAGCCTGCGCCGACCCGGCTCCCACTCCGACCAGGATGCTCGCCGCCGTGAGCAGCACAAGAAGCCCGGCAGCAAGACGCCTCCCCGCGGCACCGACAAAAGACCTGGATATACCCCGAGCAGCCAAGGCTCAACCCCCAATAAATTCGATGAGCGACTATCGCTTCAACCAGCGAAGTTTACAGCCGCCCACGCATTGAATGTGATCCGGGTCCCAATGTTTCATCCAGCGGCCAAAGCTTCGGACCCCCAACGCGCTCAACCCCCGCCAAAGTTCCCATTGGTCCCAACATGAAGCGCATCTTCACAGCTTTTGTCACGCTTGTCACATCTTGTTGTCATTAACGGTGACAAGTTCCGTAGCTTGGAAAGGTCAGCAGTCCAGAGCTAGGAGTTCCCATGCCGCAGTCCAACGAATCCGCCACCGTTCCCGCCGACTCACACAGCCCGCCAGGCCCCAAGGCCCGTAAGACCAGCCTCCTGAGCAACCTGGGAGCAGACCTACCCGCATCGCTCGTCGTCTTCCTCGTAGCACTCCCGCTTTCCCTCGGCATCGCCGCCGCCTCAGGTGCTCCGATCATGGCGGGCCTCATTGCCGCAGCCGTCGGCGGCATTGTTGCAGGCAGCCTGGGCGGCTCCCCACTGCAGGTGAGCGGCCCAGCCGCCGGTCTGACCGTCGTCGTTGCCGGTCTGGTAGACGAGTTCGGCTGGCAGGTGACATGCGCAATCACCGCTGCTGCCGGCGTCGTGCAGCTCCTCATGGGTGTCAGCCGCATCGGGCGTGCTGCGCTGGCAGTCTCGCCGGTGGTAGTCAAGGCGATGCTCGCGGGCATCGGCATCACCATCATCCTGCAGCAACTCCACGTACTTCTTGGCGGTCAGGCCGCTGGATCTGCCATCGAAAACCTCACAGCGCTCCCCGCAGCCATCACCAACGTCGAGCTGCACTCGGCGTTGCTGGGCGTGGCCGTCGTCGCGATTCTGCTGACGTGGAAGTTCCTCCCCGCCGCAGTCCGGAAGATCCCCGGGCCGCTTGCCGCCGTCGTCGCCGTGACGGCGCTGTCAGTTGCGGTTGCGCCAAGCGTGGAGCGCATCAGCTTCAGCGGCTCCATCTTCGACGCCATCGCCCTCCCAAGCCTGCCCGACGGAAACTGGCGAGCCGCGGCCATGGCCGTCATCACGGTGGCACTGATCGCCAGCATTGAGTCGCTCCTGTCAGCCGTCGCCGTAGACAAAATGGGCGGCTCGCGCACCAACCTCAACCGGGAACTCGTGGGCCAAGGCTCCGCGAACGTCGTTTCCGGCATGCTCGGCGGGCTGCCCGTCACCGGTGTGATTGTCCGTAGTGCCACCAACGTAGAAGCCGGAGCGAAGAGCCGTACCTCCGCAATCCTGCACGGCGTGTGGGTTCTGGTGTTTTCGGCCCTCTTCGCCGGACTCATCCAACTGATTCCGTTGTCCGTGCTCGCCGGGCTCCTGCTGGTGATCGGCGCCAAGCTCATCAAAGTCGCGGACATCCGCACCAGCCTCCGCACGGGAGACCTCCTCGTCTACAGCGTCACCCTGGTCTGCGTGGTGGCCCTCAACCTCCTTGAAGGCGTCATTATCGGCCTCGCACTGGCCGCCCTCTGCGTCCTGTGGCGCGTGCTCCGGGCACAGATCCATGCGCACGCTCCCTCTGCAGAAGCACTGCCGTGGCGCGTGACCATCGCCGGCTCCTGCAGCTTCTTCGCGCTGCCCCGGCTCAACCGCGTCCTCCATTCCGTGCCAGAAGGCCAGGATGTGGTGGTGGAACTCAACGCCGACTACCTTGACCACGCCTTCCGCGAAGCACTGGTCGCTTGGCAGAAGCAGCAGCGCAACACCGGCGCCTCCGTGATCCTCGAAGAGCACGGAACCACTGCATTCAGCGACGCCGCGGACAACACCCCGCAGCGCCAAGACCCGCGCGAATTCCCGCTGCCGCCCCGTACGTCCTGGTTGCCTGCCGGTGTCACCCCAGCTCACGACGACGGCGGGCGGCTGCCGCTGCGGTCAATCCTCCTGGGCATCGATAAGTATCACCGGCGGCACGCAGACAAGGTCCGGCCCCTGGTTCAGGACCTCACCGAAGGGCAGAATCCGGACACGCTCTTTGTTGCCTGTGTGGACTCCAGAGTCAATCCCAACCTGATCACCAGCAGCGGGCCCGGCGACCTCCTCACACTCCGGAACATTGGCAACGTGGTGTGCAATGACGGCAGCGATGCTTCGATCGACTCTGCCCTGTCCTTCGCCGTCAAGGGCTTGTCCGTGGACTCGATTGTGGTCTGTGGGCACTCCAACTGCGGTGCGATGAAAGCTGTCATTGCCGATGCTGAGGGGGCTGCGCCGGCCATGGGCAAAGGCTTTGATACGTGGCTGGAGCACGCCCGGCCGAGCTACTCTGCCCTGATGACCGGCCACCCTGTAGCGATTGCTGCAGCGGCTGAGGGTTACAGCCGGCTGGACCAATTGAGCATGGTGAACGTGGCCCTCCAACTCCGGAAGCTGGAAGAACACCCGGTCACCGGGCCTGCCTTGGCGTCCGGTCAACTTGAGGCCACTGGCTTGTTCTACGACATTTGCACGGCCCGGGTTGTCCTGGTGACGCCGGAGGGCATCGAGCAACTGGACCCGAGCATGGCGGTTCGCGCGTAGCTCCACGTGCCCCAGACTGGCCCCATCCACCCACTTTGGGAGGACAACAGCCCCGACACTCCGCTTCGGCGGCGTGTCGGGGCTGTTTCAGTTTTAATGTGGGTGGTGGAGGCCCGGGCCACCCACAGCGTGCGCAATACTGGACTCAGAGACCACGATTTCCGGCAGGCGAGGGCTGCCGTGTGAGGAGGTGGCGGGGAACGTGAATGCCGAGAACAACGCCTTCAGACGGAAGCTCGAGCGGGGCGCGGAACTGCGGGCAGTACGGTCTTGGGGCGGGAATGCCGAGGAAGACGCAGAGCTTGAGGCCGCGGATGCCGAAGAACGCGAGAAACGCCGCAAGGTGGATGACGCTGCACGGGTTGAATACCTCATCCGCGATGCCATGAACCAGGGCAAGTTCGACAACCTGAAGTACGCCGGCAAACCAATCCCCGGTTTGGGGGAGCACTACGACCCCGACTGGTGGGTCAAGGGGCTCATCCAGCGTGAACGGCTCAGCGGCATCGGGCCGCCCGCCATCTTACTGCGGATTGAGGACTCGGAACTCGACGCCAAGGTGGACCTGCAATACACCGAGAAACAAGTCCGGGATCTGCTGGAGGACTTCAACAAACGCGTGGTGGAGGCGCGGCGGCAATTACAAGGCGGCCCGCCAGTGATCACTAAGCTCCGCGACGTGGAGGCTGAAATTGTAAGGTGGCGGGAGCGCAGGGCCGCAGCAGCCCCACCCGAGCCGGAGCCTGACCCGCCCGGCAAACGAACGTGGTGGCAGCGACTCTGGAACGGCCCCGGGTGAGGGGCACACAACGGCAGCCGACGGCGAAACCTGAGTTCCGCCGTCGGCTGCTGTTCTGTGTGTGAGGACTTTAAGCGAAGCTGTCTTCCTTGGCCTCCGGGGCAGCTGGAGCCGGTTTCCGGGCGATCAGGGCTGAGAGGTGAGCTTGCTGCTGGCGGAAGTGGCCGTGGGCGGTGAGGCCAAACTCGTACGCGGACTCTGCGTGCTGGGTGAGGTCCACGCCGGTGACTTCGTGCTCCAGGGGAACCCGGAATCCGATGGTCTTGTGGATGATCCGGCCGATCACCAGTGTGCCCAAACCGGACAGGACGATGGTGATCAGTACGGCAACTGTTTGGGCAATCAGCTGCTGCGGGCCGCCGCCGTAGAAGAGGCCGCCGGCCGTGCCCTCGGTGGGGAACGCGATGAAGCCCAGGGAGAGGGTGCCGATGACGCCCGCACCGAAGTGCACGCCCACCACGTCCAGGGAGTCGTCGAACCCGAACTTGTACTTCAGGTCCACGAACACGGCGCAGGCGGCGCCGGCAACCAGGCCAAGGCCCAGTGCGGCAAGCGGACTGATGTTGGCGCAGGAAGGCGTGATGGCCACCAGGCCGGCCACGACGCCGGACGCCGCACCCAGCGATGTCGGGTGACCGTGACGGACTTTTTCTACAATGAGCCAGCTGAGCATTGCTGCTGCCGGTGTGACCAGGGTGTTGATCCAGATGAGGCCGGCTTGCTCGGCGGTGGTTGCTGCGCCGCCGTTGAATCCGAACCAGCCGAACCAGAGAATGGCCGCGCCGATCATGATGAACGGCACGTTGTGCGGGCGGTGGTTGGGGTCTTTGGCGAATCCGTGTCGCTTTCCCACGATCAATGCGAGGACGAAAGCGGCGGTTCCGGAGCTGACCTCAACCACTGCGCCACCGGCGAAGTCGATGACTTGGCCGAAGATTTGCGTCACGGCACCGCCGGCGCTCATGAGGCCGCCGCCCCAGATCATGTAGGCCAGCGGGCAGTAGACCACGGTGATCCAGATCGGTACGAACAGTGCCCAGGCTCCGAACTTGGCGCGGTCGGCAATTGCTCCGCTGATCAGGGCCACTGTGATGATGGCGAACGTGGCAGCGAAGCCTGCCTTGATGAGATCGGGCGAGCCGATCAGATCCTGCAGGCCGAAGTGTGCGAAGGGGTTGCCGAACAGGCCGAGGAAGCCGTCGCCAGTGGTCATCGAGTATCCCCACAGAACCCACACCACGCCGACGATGCCCGCAGAGATGAAGCTCATCATGATCATGTTGAGCGCTGCCTTGGCGCGGGTCATGCCACCGTAAAAAAGGCCGAGGCCGGGGGTCATGAACAGCACCATTGCCGCCGACAACATCATCCAGACGTGTTGCGCAGAGATCTCCACCTGCGTTCCCTTCTCGTTGAGTCCAACCCCCCGATCAATATTCGGTGAGCTATGTTTCCGACTCAGAAGAGCTAAGTTGCAGCTAAGTTACAGAAATACCCCGTTCGTGAAGATCACGTCACTGGCATGTTTCGGAAATGTTAACGGCGCTTCTCCCGGGGTCCGGCGGGGTAGCCTCCGCGACGGCTGGCGATGATGATCACCAAGGCGATAGCCGTGGGCAGGGCCGCGGCCAGAGGCACCAACTGTGCCCCCACCGAGGTGAGGGCGAAGGCGCCATAGACAGCCCCAACGGCGATACCCAGCTGAATGGTCACCACGGTGAGGCCGTTGGCAGCATCCTTGTGCTCACCACCGGCACGGAGAATCGCGGCCTGATTATAGATACCCACGGCGCCGAAAGCGATGCCCCAGAGCGTCATCAACCCGAACGCGCCCACCCAGGTGCCGCCCAGCGCGGGAAGCAGGGCGAACGCCAGCGTCAAGAGTACGACGGCGGCAATCACCGAGGTGCGCGGGCGGGAGTCAGCGGTCATGCCGGCAATCCAGATGCCCACCAAGCTGGCAATTCCCACCACGGACAGCGAGATGCTGGTGGCGGACTCCGGCAGTCCTGATGCGAGGAGGAAGGGCGCAACGTAGGTGAACAGCGTGAAATGGGCCAGCAACAAGAGTGGCCATGCGATGGCGATTGCGACCACGCCGGGCAGCTTCATGGCCGCCCGGAGGGAAGGGGTTTTCTGGCTGGCTTGGTCGTGGGCGCCGGGGAGGAGCCAGAAAGCCAATACGGCCAGCAGGACGCCCACCCCGGCCAACACCAGGAACGAGGCACGCCACGTCATAAGTGAACCCATGAGCGTTCCGATGGGAGCACCCACGGCCAGCGCGATGCTGTTGCCGCTGAACACCACAGCCATGGCCTTGCCTACTGAATGGGCGGGCACAATGCGGGCAACATACGGGGCCATGCTTGACCACAACATGCCGTGGGCTATGCCGCCAAGGAGCCTCGCTCCGATAGCCCAACCCAGTGTCGGGCTGAAGGCCAGGAGGACGTTACTGAGGGCAAACGCCAGCACGGTGGCTATCAGCAGCGTCTTGCGGGGAAACCGTCCAGCGAGGAACCGGGATAGAGGCAGGGCAGTAAAGACGATGATCGCTGCGTACACGGCAGTCAGAGAACCCACGGCCGATTCGTCCACTCCCAGATCACGGCTGATTTGGGGGAGCAGACCCGACGGCAGGAGCTCGGTAGTGACAGCAGTGAAACCAGCAGCCGCCAAGACCAACAGCCCGCCCCACGGGATCTTCTTCGGTTGCTGCGTTGCAGCACGCGACGCCTCGGCTGATGGCGTTCCGACGACCACGGGGTCCTGCTTCAAAGATTGCTCCTCTGGAATGAATAAAGGGTTAGTTCATAGGGGTCCCTACAACGTTATGCAGCCACGGCGATGCGAGGGAGTCTCTGTCAGAAACCCCCTCCGGTTAGCAACACACTTTGTCCGTCAGTCATTCCTCGCGCAGACTGGGCCTGTGAAGCCCTTTCTCTTGCTGGCCACCCGAGCCGAAGACGCCGCAGCCGATGACGAGTACCAGGCCTACCTCCGGTACTGTGGCCTGAAACCGGAAGAACTGGTCCGCATTCGGCTGGAATCCGGGCCTTTGCCGGCCCTTGAACTGTCCGACTATTCCGGTGTGATCGTCGGCGGCAGCCCGTACACCTCCAGCGATCCTGTGGAGGAGAAGAGCGCAGACCAGATCCGGGTTGAGGCCGAACTTTCATCGTTACTGGACCGAATCGTGGCCGATGACTTCCCGTTCCTGGGTGCCTGCTACGGCGTTGGTACCTTGGGCGTGCACCAGGGCGCTGTGATTGATCGTCGGTTCGGGGAGCCCGTTGGAGCCACGGAGATCACTTTAACGGCGGAGGGAGAACGCGATCCCATACTTCACGGAGTCTCCCGCTCTTTTGAGGCGTTCGTTGGGCACAAGGAAGCGTGCAGCAAACTCCCTGCACACGCCGTGCTGTTAGCTAGTTCAGCTGCCTGCCCGGTGCACATGTTCCGGATCAAGAACAACCTTTACGCCACGCAGTTCCACCCCGAACTCGACGCCGACGGGCTGATCACGCGCATCGACATCTACAAGAACGCTGGCTACTTCCCGCCTCACACGGCCGACGAGCTCATCCAGTCGGCGCGCCAATCATCCGTGACGGAGCCGATGCGGGTGCTCAGGAACTTCGCGGAGCGCTACGCCCGCTAGCCCGTGCGTTGTGGGGCCTGCTTTGCGCCCTTCGCGCACGAAGTTGGGCGCAGAGTGGGCCTGGCAACGTGGGGGTGTTTGTTGTGGGGCCTGCTTTGCGCCCTTCGCGCACGAAATAGGGCGCAGAGTGGGCCTGGCAACGTGGGGGGTGTTTGTTGTGGGGCCTGCTTTACGCCCCTTGCGCACGAAATAGGGCGCAGAGCGGGCCTCGCAACGCCCAACGCTCGACGGCGGTAGTCGCCGTCGAGCGTTCGTCCCCCAAAACGTAGGTGTCCCCTAAGATGCGGCTACGTGAGCCGGGCCGCCAGGTCCTCCCCAACAGCAAAGGCACGCGTGATCGCCGAGCCCAGTGTGGCGCCCCCGCCGGGGTAATTGTTTCGGAACACGCCGGCCGAGACGTTGCCTGCCGCGTAGAGCCCCGGAATGGGCGATTGCCGATGGTCGAGCACTCGCCCGTTGGCGTCCGTGGCAAGCCCGCCGGAAGTGCCCAATACCCCGGCGTGGATGGGAACGGCGTAGAACGGTGCCGCAAGTAGAGGCGCAAGGCAGGGGTTGGGAGTGTTGCCGGCGTCGCCCAGGAATCGGTCCTGCGGGGTGGCGCCGCGTCCGAACTCCGTGTCCACCCCAAGGGCAGCGTCAGCGTTGAACCGGGCAACCGTAGCGTCCAGCCCGGCCGGGTTGATGCCCAGATCCAGTGCCAACAATTCAAGGCTCGGCGCAGACACCATCCACTCGGCTGCCAAGCCCGGAGTGGAGCCCGCCACGGGGTACTTGGCCTGATAGGTGGAGTCGAACACCAGCCAGGCGGGGTTGTTCTGCTGCCGTCCGGTGTGCGGGTTGATGGACGCGAAAACCCGGCTGGCATCGTGATAGTTGAGGGCTTCGTTAACGAAACGCTTGCCGTCGCTGTTCACGGTGATGGACCCCGGGAGTGTCATCTCGACGTTCCCCATTCGGCCGGAACGCTGCCCATCGTACTGATGCGCCGCCGTCGATATGACAGGAACGCCCCACACAGCGGACATGTCCTCCACAGCCGCTCCGGCTTTAAGTCCCAGTTCCAACCCGTCGCCCTCGTTGGACGGTGCGCTGATGGGCGTCATCGGATACGGCAGGAAGGCGCTGCGGAGCCGCGGGTTCCATTCGAACCCTCCGGAGGCGAGTACGACGGCGGTCGCGGCCACGTGCGCTCCGGCGCCGCCGCCGAGACGCACGTTCCATCCGGTGCCGGACGGCGACAAGTCCTCCACAGGACTGGAGGCAACGATGTGAACACCACGATCCAAAGCGCTCGCCACAAGGCTGCCCACCAGTGCACCGCCCATGGTCCGGATCCCTGAGGAGGCCCGGCGCGACAGGAGCGCCGGATCGGCCGCACGGCCATTGAGTTCATCGCGCTCGGTCATAGTGAGCAGCGGGAAATAGGAGGACGGCCGGATCAGTTCCGAAAGGCCTGGATAATCCTGGGGATCGAACGCGTTGTTATCCAGGCCCCGGCCCCCATCTGCGGATCCCTTCCACTCCATGTGGTAATCCGGACGGGCGATCGGAACCATGGAAACCTTCGTGTTCCGGTTGAGGAATTCCACGGCCCGCGGCGCAGTGGACACGTACCATTCGATCTCCTCGGCCGTCATCACGTGCCCGGCCGCCTCGGAAAGGTACTCGACGCCGTCGGCATGGCTGTCCTGGTATCCCGCAGCCTTGGCGAGATGGTTGTTGGGCGCCCACATCACGCCACCCCCAGCCGCCGTGGTGCCTCCCAGCAGGTCAGCCTTTTCCACAACCAGGACGCTGAGGCCGGCGTCGGCCGAGCGGACGGCAGCCACCAGCCCGGCGGCGCCACTGCCCATGATGACGACGTCGTAGCTTGCGTTGAGTTGCTCGGGTGCGGTGAGGATGGGGGTGCTCATGCGGTGGTTCCTGCTGGCATCTCGATGAGGATTTTGCCGATCTTTTCCGTGCGTCCCTGCATCAGGCGGTATGCCTGTTCCAAGTCCGCGAAGGCGAAGCGGTGGGTCATGAGGGCCCTGGCCTGCTTTGGGTGTCTGGCCAGGAGGGCCAGACCGTCAGGGATGAGGTTGAGGCTCATGCGGCTTCCCATGATGTCCAGTTCCTTATAAGGGATGTCCTTCATGGACACGTTGGCCTGTCTGGGCGAAATGCCTACTTGGACGATTCTCCCGGCACTTGCCACAAGCCTGATGGCGTTCTCCAAAGACGAAGGGACGCCTGTGGCCTCGATGACCAGCTGGGGCCCGTAGCCATCGGTGAGTGCATCCAACCGAGGTCCCTGATGTGCGTCCGGGAAATCGCTCCCCGGGGACACCAACAAAGTGTCCGTGGCGCCGAACTCGACGGCGAGATCCAGACGGTGCTGCTCGGTATCAGCGCAGACCACGGTGACTCCCAACTCTGTCAGATACAGGGTGGCCAATAAGCCGATGGGACCACTGCCCAGCACCAGCGCGGTTTCCCCGGCCTCAGGCCGGCCCCGGTTGACTGCCTGCATGGCGATGGATGCTGGTTCTCCCATGGCAGCGATATCCAACGGGAGCTCGTCCGGCACCGGGCAGAGCTTGTCCAGTGGGACGCTGATCAGTTCAGTGAGCGCTCCGTCCGAGTAGCATCCCAGGCAGCCTACGTTGTGGCAGACGTTGTAGCGGCCCGTCAGGCATGGGCGGCACTTGCCGCAGTAGATGATGGGATTGACGGCCACGCGATCGCCGATGGCGATGGCAGCGTCGTCGTTCGAGACCTCGCCGGGCGTCAAGGCCTCCACGATCCCGGAGAATTCGTGACCTTGGATGAGCGGCAAATCTGTGGGGTAGTCGTCTTCCCAGATATGGAGGTCGGTGCCGCACAGAGTGACGTTGTGGACCCGGACAAGGGCGTGGCCTGATTGGAGGGTGGGCTCTGGGGAGTCCCGGAATTCAATGGTTTCCTGGGAGACGGTGACTGCGGAGAGCATTCCCGGACCTCAGACCTGGCCCGTAGCGTGGCCCGCGGGCTGAGCGTCCTGCACCACGGTGTCAGCGCCAAAGAAGATGTTCCACTGGCGCACGGTGCGTTCCTGGATGAGCCCGGCGAGCTGGAATGGATCCTGGTCCATGAGGGCTTCGACGTCGGCCTTGGAATCGCCGGAAATGATCAGCAATGCGCCGGGAGTTTCCTCGGGACCGAAGGGTCCGCTCTTCAGGAGGCGACCGCCGTCGAACTGGGCTTTGAGGAACTCGACATGAGACGGACGGACCGTATCCCGGCTGGCGGATGTTGTGGGGGAGTAAGCGTAGGTAACGGCGAAAGTGGCCATGAGGGTGTCCTCTTCATTGAGTGAGTGGGGGCTTTCCTCAATGCTGGGCAAACTATTAGCTCTTGTCCAATACTTAGTTGCTCTCTCACTATGTGCGAAAAACACATAGTGATCAGGGTGCCGGGGTGGGGAGCACTTCTTCGGCCAACCGCAGGGCTGCACGGATGGCCGGCGACGTTGCTGCCGGGTTCCACGCGAGACCTGAAAACAGCAGGACATCCTCCCCTGCCAAGGTGAGGAAGACGGTGCCCGCCGGCATGATTCCTTGGATGGATTCGGGCATCAGGCTGATTCCCACGCCGCCTGCTACCAAGGAAAGTGCTGTGTACGGATCGGCCACTTCCTGGCTGATGCGGGGCCGGAATCCAGCAGCGGCGCAGGCTGCGAAAGTGACGTCCCGGAGTGTGGACCCTTGAGCGGCAGGCATGGTGATGAAGGGGTCGCCTGCGAGTTCGGCCATCTCTACCGACGTCTGCCCGGCCAGCGGATGGTCCGCGGGAACTGTGACCCCCAGACGCTCCGTGGCAATCCGGCGGGTGGCTAACGACGGCGAGTCGATGGGGAGGCCGATGAAGGCCAGATCCAACACGTTGTTGCCCAACTGATGGAGTGCTTCCTGGGTCAGCAGCCCGCCATGCAATGTCACCTCCAGTTGCGGGTAATGCTGGCGAAGAGCGCGCGCCAGAGGGGGAAGCGTGGTGTGGTTCAACGCCCCGGAAAAGCCAATGGCAAGCTTGCCGTAAACGGTCCCGGTTCCGGCGTTCACTGCACGGCGGGCCAAGTCCACTTCGTCGAGGATTTTCCGGGCGTGCGGAAGCAGTGAATGCCCCGCTGCCGTTAGCGTGACAGACCTGGTGTTGCGTTCGAACAGCGCCGACCCCAAGTCCTTTTCGAGCTTTTTGATGGTTTGGCTCAGTGGTGACTGCGCCATCCGGAGCCGCTCCGCCGCGCGGCCGAAGTGAAGTTCCTCGGCCACCGCCAGGAAGGCCTCAATTTGCCGCAGTTCCACGTTGCCTCCCACATTTTCAAGGTCAAGTGCAAGGCTATATTGGGTTCACGTCCGGGACGTCCGGGGTGGCCGGATTGCCGGGAAGCTAACGGGAGGCATCATGGCTAACTCAGCGTCGGGGGAGTCCGTCATTGAGCGTGTTGTGAAAATCATGGATGCGTTCTCCAAGGGCCAACCGTGGCTTCCACTCAAGGAGCTGGTCCGGATTACCGGGATGTCCAGCAGTACCGTGCATCGGCTGGCCATGGACTTGGCCTCCAGTGGACTCCTGGAACGTAATGCTTCAGGGGAGTTTGGGGTCGGCATGAAGATGTGGGAGCTGGCCTCCCGCAGCAACCCCTTGGAGGAGTTCCGCCGTCGGGGTTTGCCGTTTTTGAAGGCGTTCATGCGGCCGTCCGGGAGCATGTGGCGTTGTCCATACCTGACGTGGAGAACAACAGCGTGCTCTACCTGGAGCGTCTGGACCGGCATGGAACGGTCATGAACCTGGCCGAGGTGGCGGGCCGACTGGACATCCACACCACATCCTCCGGGATGGCCATGATGGCGCACATGCCGGGCTGGGTGCAGGACCGATTCTTGGCCGGGGCGTTGGAGAAGACCACTCCGGCTACGGAAACAGATCCTGCAAGAGTCAGGGCCAACCTCGCGCTGATCCGGGAGCGCGGCTACGCCCGGTTGGTCGGCGTCCTTGTGGAGGAGAACACCGCCTACTCCGTTCCCGTATTCGGCCAGGGCCATGCGGTCATAGGTGCGATTTCCGTCGTCGTGCCCTCCGTTGACGAGGACGCCGGGCTGATTCTTCCGGTGCTGGTGGCCGCTGGCCGTGGCCTGTCACGGACCATGGGTGCTGAGCGTCGGCCCTACGGATCCCGGCCCTGGTTGTCTGCCACTGACTAAGCCAGGCATGCCTGTGTCCCGTTCAACGGGAAGTTTCCCCTCGGCCTGTGACCTGGGTCCTACAGTCGATCCCAGAGGAACTATCGCCAGTGACCTGGACCACACATCCTGAATTCGTTATCAACGGCCACAGGATGGACTGCCCAACAAATCGGCAGCCGGCGATTCGTGACTCATCTAATTCTTTGCCGGGCAAGGCACCATGGCGGTGCCACTTCCCGCGCACTCAATGAGGAGACAGTATGGGAAACGTGCAGCAGCACTCGCCCTCGGACGTCAACCCGGCAGCGCCGGTTGAGCACGTCAAAATGCCCAAGAAGGCGGCCCTCGCCTCCTTCCTGGGATCCACCCTGGAGTACTACGACTTCTTCATCTACGGCACCGCCGCCGCCCTGATCTTCCCCAAGATCTTCTTCCCGGGCGGCGACCCCGTAGTGGCACTCCTTGGAGCGATGGCTACGTTCGGCGTCGGGTATCTGGCCAGGCCGCTGGGTGGCTTGGTGATGAGCCACTACGGCGACAAGATCGGCCGCAAACAAGCGCTGATGATCACGCTGGTGATCATGGGCGTGGCCTCCATTGGCATAGGATTCCTGCCCACGTACGGGCAGATCGGGTACTGGGCAACGGCGCTGTTGCTGGTAGGCCGTTTGGCCCAAGGATTCTCCGCCGGCGCCGAAGCCGCAGGTGCGTCAACACTCACCATGGAGCACTCACCGGAAGGCCGCCGCGCGTTCTTCACCAGTTTCGTGATGACCGGGTACGCCTCGGGAATGGTGCTGTCCACCATCGTCTTCATTCCGCTGGCCGCGCTGCCCGAAGAGCAGCTCCTCAGCTGGGGTTGGCGTGTGCCGTTCTGGCTTTCGGTAGTGGTTCTCGCTGTGGCTTACTGGATCCGGACCCGCCTGGATGAGCCGCCTGTGTTCGAAGAGATCGTGGAGCACAACAAACCCAAGGCGATCCCCGCCGTCGCAGTTTTCAAAACGCAGTGGCGCGACGTCCTGCGCGTCGGCGTGGTGATGCTCTTCTCGGTCATGCAGACCACCTTCACCGTGTACGCCCTGGCCTACGCCACCGGACCGGCCGTGGGCATCGACCGCACCCTCATGCTTACCGTGAACGCCGTAACCATCGGGCTCTCCATGGTGACCATTCCCATCTCCGCCATGATCTCGGACCGCATCGGCAGGAAGAAGGTCCTGCTGGTGGGAGCCCTCGGCTGCGCTCTGACCACTATTGGCTACTTCTGGGCCATCAGCGGGCAGAACATCCCCATGGTCTTCCTGTTCGGCCTCCTGAACATGACCGTCTTCTACTCCTGCTGGAACGGTGTGTGGACGGTCTTCTTCCCGGAGATGTTCCCGGCAGCAGTCCGATACTCGGGCATGGCGATCGGAAGCCAGATCGGCTTGATCCTGGCAGGATTCGCACCCGCAATCGCAACGCTCCTTGCACAGCCCGGCCCCAACGGTTGGTGGCCTGTAGCGGGCTTCACCATTCTTTGCCTGGCAGCCTCGGCCATCGCCATCATGACGGCCCGCGAGACTTACAACGTCCCGCTCGAGGACCTCGGCAAGCCGCGTAGCGCGCAGGTCAACAGATAGAGCACGACGCCGGGCGGCGGCACCCAGCCGCCCGGCACCCGTTCGCCTCCGGGCAACCCGCCGCGCCCCTGACTCCGGCGCTCGCCACATCAGCACAAACCCCTACGACTCATGCCCTGAAAGTTGGATACCCATGACTTCGTCAGCAACCGCACCCCGTACCTTCCGCGTTGGAATCGCGGGTTGCGGTGCCATCTCCCGAAACCACCTCGAGGCTTTCCGTGCCCTCAACAACGTGCAGATCGTTGGTGTCTGCGATGTGGATGCGGACCGGGCAAGGGCCACAGCCGAAGCCTGGGGCATACCGAATGCGGTAACAAGCATGGAGGAACTACTCAACCTGGGCCTGGACATTGTTTCTGTCTGCACCCCACATCCCACGCACGAGGAAGTGGTGCTGAAAGCTGCGGCGGCGGGGGTTAATGTACTCTGCGAAAAGCCGATTGCCACCAAACTGGAGTCAGCCGAACGCATGGTGGCGGCCTGCGAGAACGCCGGAGTCCAGCTAGGGGTACTCTTCCAGCGCCGCTTCTGGCCGGCGTCGCAAAAGATCCGCACCGCCATCGACGACGGCACACTGGGCCGCGCCATCATGGCCCAGTGTTCGGTCATGCTGCACCGTGCCCCGGAGTACTACACCAGGGATGCTTGGCGTGGCACGTGGGAGAGCGACGGCGGTGGAGTCCTCATGTCGCAGGCGGTCCACCAGATCGACCTCCTCCAGTGGTATCTGGGAGACGTGGCCGAGGTTTACGGCAAGGTCAACACCTACCGTCACGCCGACTATATAGAGGTAGAGGATTCCGCGACGGCGGTGATCACTTTCACCTCCGGAGCCATGGCCACGCTGGAAGCCTCCACAGCGGTGTCTCCCAACCTCGGAATCCAGCTCCGCATCACCGGCGAAACAGGGGCTTCGGCTTCCCTCACCGAGTTTCCGGAAGGCAGCGACGGCCGGCTGGACCTGTGGGCGGTAGGCGAGCAAATCGTCGTCGAGCCTGTCCACCCGGAAGGCGTGGAGCCGAACGTCGATCTGTCCGTCATCAACGGCCAGCTGATCCCGTTCCACAAACTGCAGGTCCAGGACTTTGTCCAGGCACTGGAAAACGGGACGGAACCGGCAATTACCGGCAAAGACGCCCTGAAA
The DNA here is from genome assembly GCF_006964045.1 of Arthrobacter sp. TS-15. NCBI lineage: Bacteria > Bacillati > Actinomycetota > Actinomycetes > Micrococcales > Micrococcaceae > Arthrobacter > Arthrobacter sp. TS-15. The sequence continues at coordinate 101,200 of NZ_SDXQ01000021.1, forward strand.
TCCTTGCGGATACTCCTCGCCGTTTACGAATCTTCACGCACCGGCCAACCCGTCCGCTTCGCACCAGCCCAGCCCTCCCACGCAGCCATTCCCGAGCTGCGCGGCCGCGAAAAGGTGGCTCGCTGACCATGCCTCCCACCACGCCCGCAGCGGGAATGCCCCTGACCCTGGGTCGCAACGGCCGCACCCCCAAGACCCTTCGCAACCGCCTGGCCTCCGCACCCATGGAACGCAACTATGGCACCACGGATGGCTTCATCACCGAGCAATACATCGACTACCTCGTGACCCGTGCCAAGGCCGGCCTCGGCATGGTCACCACGGAGGCCACCTACGTCCGCGCTGACGGTAAGGGCCGCACCCACCAACTCGGCCTGCACACCGATGACATGATTCCGGGGCTTCGCCGCCTCACCGACGCCCTGCACGCCGAAGGTGCGTTGGCCGCCGTCGAACTTAATCACGGTGGCCGCACCGCCCAAGCGGCAGTCTCGGGCTTCAAGAACCTCGCGCCGTCGCCGGTTCCCTGCCCGACGGCGGGTGGTGAGATTCCGCGGGAGCTCACCGCCGCTGAGTGCTACGAACTTGTGGAAGCTTATGGGGCTGCGGCCCGCCGCGCGGTGGCCGCCGGGTTCGACGTGATCAACCTGCACGGCGCCCACGGCTACCTGATCCATCAGTTCATGTCGCCCATTTCCAACCACCGAACTGACGAGTTCGCAGCACCGGAGTTCTTCATGAACCTGGTGATCGACGCCGTGCGGCAGGCCGTGCCGGACACGATTGTGGGAATGCGTGTCTCGGTAGTGGAAGGTCCGGCCGACGGTATCAGCGCCGAACAGCAAGTGGCCATCATCGCCAATGCCCACTTGGACAAGCTCGATTTCCTGGACATCTCTGCGGGTAGCTACGACGCCGGTGAGTGGATCGTCCAGTCGGGGGAGTGGAAGCCCGGGATCCTGGCCGAGTACGCCAAGGCCTACCGTCAGTTCGGACTTCCACTGGGTATGGCCGGGCGACTCAACAGCCCGGAAATCATCGAGGAAGTCCTATCCCAGGGAACTTGCGACTTTGTGAGCCTTGCCCGCGCCATCCATGCCGATCCTGCCTTCGTGGGCGGGGTGCTGCGGGGCGAACGCTACCGGCCATGCATCGCGTGCAATGTGTGCATAGATAACCTTGGCCTCGGTCAGGTCACCTGTACGGTCAATCCGGCAGTTGGCCGCTCACGTGTTCCCGTTCCCACGCCCGTTGTTCGCCCGGGCTCCCGGGTGCTGGTGGTCGGCGCCGGGCCTGCGGGCCTCACCGCTGCCCGCGAACTCGCCGAAGCCGGTGCCAGCGTGACATTGATGGACGACGGCGTGCGGCCGGGTGGGCAATTCGCGCTCGCTGAGCGGATGAAATCGACGCCGGATTTCCACCGCTTTGCAGATTGGTCCAGCGCGGAAAACGATCGCCTGGGCGTTGAGGTTCGCTTGGGAGTCCGCCTGGACACGTTCGACGTCGGCTCGCTGGCCCGCGATTTCGGAGCGCAGGCAGTGGTCATTGCGACCGGTGGCCGCAGGCCCTCTCCAGGGTTCGTGGGCGGCGACTCTCCGCAGGTCTCCGACATCCGGGAATGGCTCGCCGCCCACCCGGAAGTGCTCGACGTCGGCCTGGCCGGTCCCACGGGCAGCGCGCCCGAGGCTGTGGTCAGTGCGCCGGAGGCTGTGACAATTTGGGGTGCGGATTCCGTTGCCATGAGCGTGGCCGACACCCTTGCTGCCCTTGGTACTGCTGTGCTGATCGTCGGACCACAGGAAGCCCTTGCCCCCGAGTCCGGCCGTCGAGCCAAGATCCTCGCAGTACCCCGGCTTGAAGCCAACCCGAAGGTGCGGATCTTCCTGTCCAGCACCATCGAGGAGTTTGACGGTACTGGTGAGCCTGGCGTCAATAGGGTTCGGATCAGGCGCTCGGGTGTGGAGGACGAGTGGATTGATGCCCCGGGCGATCTTTTGGTCTCGCGTTCGGTGCTGCCGCTGGACGGGCCGCCCACGCTGGAGCAACCGCTGACATTGGAGCAACGGGAAGCCGAGCTCAGCTTTGCGGCTTCGCTCCCCATTGCCCTCGCCGGGACGGTCGTGGACAAGGCACCGGCCATTGTGTCCAACGCGGTCAAGAGCGGTTACGACGCAGCCCAGCGCATTGCCGCGGCACTGGCCACCCCCTCCGCCGACACCCCCTTCGCCGAGATCGCGGGAACAGTGCCGGATCGCCGGAGAGTTCCGGCGAATTCGCAGCATTCCAGCGACCTCGCCGACACCCAGCATGACTTCACCCTGAACGGAGCCCGAAAGTGACCACACCTACGCGCCGGCTGGGAATCGCCCAGCTCTCCTTGGTCGGAACCGCACCGCCGGATTTGGTGAGCATCGCGGCACAGGCGGGCTTCGACTTCATCGGAGCCAGAGTCCGTCCAGTCACTGCCACGGAACGGCCATACGATCTCCAGCCCGGTTCCCACCTGCTCAAGGAGACGCTGCAACGGATGGCGGATACAGGGATCACGGTTGAGGATGTTGAGTTTCTCCTCTTGGACGGAACTGGCCTGCAGAGCGGGCAGGATCAACGCGAAGCCTGGCTGCGAATGATGGAGGCCGGCCAAGCCCTCGGGGCATCAACACTGACGGTGGCCTGCGCAGACCCGGACCTTGACCGTTTCGGTGACCACCTCGCGCAGATGACCCAGGACGGTAAGTCCTACGGAATCATGCCGACGCTGGAACCCATCGCCTACCAAACCGTTCGTTCCCTTCCCCAGGCAGTGAAGCTGTCCCGGCGGGCGGGCTGCAAGATTGTTGTTGACGCACTCCACGTCAACCGCTTCGGCGCAACTACGGCTGAGCTCGAAGCGGCCACGGATCTGGTTCCTTTGGTCCAACTCTGCGATGGTCCTGCTGCTGCGCCGGAAAACAGGGAAGCCCTGATTGTCGAGTCGCGCTCGGAGCGAGGCGTACCCGGCGACGGTGAATTCCACCTAGCGAGCATACTCGCGACCTTCGCCGCAGGAACCCCGGTCAGCATCGAAACGCCATCGGACAAAAGGGCGGCCGAGATGGGCGAACTGGCATGGGCCAAACATCTCAAAGCGGCGGCAGATTCCGTCCTCACCACCACAGCAGTCACCACCGCAGCAGTCAACAGCCCAGCACACAACATCTCAGCACTTACCGGGAGCAACAAATGATGGACAGTACACCTAGCCCCGTGGACTGCGACGTCCTGGTTATCGGCTCAGGCGCCGGTGGCATGTCTGCAGCTGTCACAGCAGCCTTCCACGGAATGAAGGTGATTGTGGTGGAGAAGGCAGAGGTTTGCGGCGGTGCAACCTCCTGGTCCGGAGGTTGGGCTTGGGCACCGGGCAACCCATTGGCGAAGGCTGAAGGGGTCAATGAGGACAAGGAAACCTTCCGCACATACCTCCGGGAGGTTCTCGGGGACGACTACCAGGCTGACAGGGTGGATGCCTTCCTTGAAGCTGCCCCGCACATGGTGGGCTTCTTCCACAACAAGACGTCCCTGCAGTTCGTTCCCGGCAGCAAAATCAACGACATCTACGGTGACCTTCCAGGTGCAGGAACTGGCAATCGTTCGGTCGGTCCTAAGCCTCTGAACGCCCGCACCTTCAAGCCTGGACTGAGGGCGAAGATGCGTCATCAGCTCTACGAAACCTCGTTCCTAGGCATGGGAATCATGGCCGGTCCGGACCTTGGTAAGTTCCTGTCGGCATCCCGGGGCAACCCCAAGGGCCTGTTCCACGCAGGCTGGCGCTTCGGATTCCACCTCCTGGACCTGCTGACGCACCGGAGGAACATGCAACTGGTCAACGGCACAGCGTTGACCGGAAGGCTCATGAAATCCGCTGACGATCTCGGAGTGGACATCCGGGTCGCCACGCCGGCCACAGCGCTGCTCAGCGATGAAAACGGCAAGGTGACCGGCGCCGTCGTGCGTTCTACCGAAGGTGAGGTGCAGATCAACGCGAGACGCGGCGTCGTGCTGGCAACCGGCGGCTTCCCCAACGATGTGCAGCGGCGCAAGGAGCTGTTTCCGAAGACGCCCACGGGCCGGGAGCACTGGACGCTGTCCCCGGGCGAAACCACCGGTGATGGCATCAACCTGGCGCAGGCCGTGGGTGCACGCTTCACCACCGCAGTGCAGTCGCCGGCCGCTTGGTGCCCGGTGTCCTTGGTGCCGTACCGCAACGGCCGGACGGGCGTGTTCCCCCACATCATGGACCGTGCGAAGCCGGGCAGCATAGGCGTCCGCGCGGACGGGAAGCGGTTTGTGAACGAGGCCAATGGCTACTACGACTACGTCCAGGCCCTCCTCGCAGCGACTCCCGACGGTGAAACTGTGGAGTCGTGGCAAATCGCGGACAGCCGATTTGTCCGTAGGTTCCCTCTGGGCATGGCCAAGCCGCTGCCCGTGCCGCTCTTCCCGTACCTGCGCTCCGGGTACCTCATCAAGGGGCGAACGCTGGAAGAACTTGCGACCAAATGCGGTATTGACCCCGCGGAGTTGCGCCGGACGGTGGCGCGCTTCAACGCGAATGCCCGTTCCGGCGTCGACCCGGACTTCGGACGCGGCGAATCCGCGTTCAACCGCTACGGCGGCGACGCCACGCACCGGCCGAATCCGTCATTGGGGCCTATCGAGAAGGGGCCGTTCTATGCGGTGCGGGTTGTGCCAGGGAGCTTCGGGACATTCGCGGGCGTGGAAACTGACGGCCGAGGGCGGGCGCTCAACAACCAAGGCCACCCCATAGATGGCCTCTACGTAGCCGGCAACGATCAAGCAAGTGTCATGGGCGGGCATTACCCCGCCGGCGGCATCAACCTGGGACCCGCACTGACCTTTGGCTACATCGCCGGACGGGACCTCGCCGGCGTCACTGCATATGAGGACGACGGCACGCAGGCGGAGATGGAGCTCGCACTGTAGAAGTTCGTTGTGAGGCCTGCTCTGCAGGGTTTGGTCTTGGAATTGTGTGGAGAGCGGGCCTCGCAACGCGAGGCAAGGTGGGTGCAACGCGTGGGGTCAGCGGCGCGTGGGCTGCGGTGTCGACGGGGTGGGCGCTGGGGGAGGGGCCGGTGCCGGGAAAGGCCCGCTAGGGTATAGGGACGTGGCTGTCATCATGTAGTTGGCCCACTGTGGGCCGGCGATCATGTAGCCATCCAAGGACTTGTAGAACTTGCCGTTGATGGTGACGTTTTGCCCGGCCCGCTGCTGGCCCGCCGTCGTGTCCCCGAAGAACGACGCCGTTGCAAGAGTTGTGGTGTAGCCGGCCACCCAGGTGGCGCCGTTGTTATTGGACGTGCCTGTTTTTGCCGCCACCGGAGCCTGACTTTGAACCTTGGGTTCGATGTAAACGCCCGAGCCCATTTTGAGAACATCCTGCAGGACGGCATTGACGCCCCGCGCCACGGCTGGCTTCACTGCCTCCCTGCACTCAGGGGTCTGGGCTTGGAACTGGCGTCCTTGGGCATCGCTGATCTCGGTGATGGCGATGGGCTTGCAGTAGGTGCCGTCGTTGGCGAAGGTGGCGTAGGCGCTCGCCAGGACCACAGGGGCCACTCCAATGGAGCCAAGGAGATTGCCGATCTGGTGCATGTTGACCGGTGCGTTGTCCAAGCCGCTGTGCAGGCCCACGGTGTCCACCATTTTTTGGATCCCGCAGAAATCCAATTGGGCTGCGGTGGCGAAAGTGGCCGTGTTGATGGAGTTGTAAAGGCCGTAGTTGATGGGCATTGGCCGGTAGTAGCCGGCGTCGTTGTTTTGCAGGTCGTCATCGGCGCCAAGGTTCTGGGCTTTCTGCGCGGTGCTGTAACCCCCAAGGACCCTGCCGCAGCTTGAGCGCCACGGGAAACCGACTGGATAGACCCGGCGGGAAGCGTCAACAACTGCAGTGGGATTCTTGCCTTCATTGAGCCATTCGGCGTAGATGAACGGTTTCATGGTGGAACCGGGCTGGAAGCCGCCTGCGCCATTGAGGTCGTAGCCGTTCTCGTCTTTGGCATCGACGTTGAAGTTCAGTTGGGTATCGTATTTTCCTTCCTGGGGAACGAACACCGTGTTTTGGGCCATCGCAAGGATCTTGCCTGTGCCCGGCTGGACGGTGCTCATCGCGGCGCCCCATTTATCCGGGTTGTCGCCAGCGGAGGCGTCAACTTGCTCCTGCGCGGCGTTCTGGAGCCGGCTGTCCAAGGTGGTGGTGATGGTCAATCCGCCACGGTAGAGGAAGCGTTCACGTTCCTCCACGGTGTCACCGTAGGCCTCGTCGTTAAGGATGAGGTGGGAGACGTAGTCACAGAAGTAGGTGGCAAACGAGGTACCCGCGCAACCTTGCAGGGACGGGGTGATGTCGAGCTCAAGGGGAGAGGCTACAGCGACGCCGTGATCCACAGCCGTGATCTTGCCCTGTGCCAGCATCCGGTCCAGCACCAGGTTGCGCCGGTTGAGTGCAGCCTGAGGATCCACAATGGGGTCGTAAATGCTGGGGCCATTGACCAGACCAGCCAGGAGGGCTGCTTGCGGCAAGGTCAGGTCCATCGCGGAGGTGCTGAAGAAATAGCGGGATGCAGCCTCGATGCCGTAGGCGTTCCGGTTGAAGAACACTATGTTCAGGTATCCCTCAAGAATCTGATCCTTGCTGAACCGCTTCTCCAGCTCAAGTGCGAGCTTCACTTCGCGCAGTTTGTCACCCACGGTCTTCTGCCCGCTGAGCACCACATCCTCCGGACGCCCCTCGGATAAGCGGGACTCGTTGAGCACATTGGTGACGTACTGCTGCGTCAAGGTGGAGGCGCCTTGCCGGGTGCCCTGTGTCAGGTTGGAACTCAGCGCCCGCATGATGCCTTGGGCGTCCACGCCCGCGTGCTCGTAGAAGCGGTTGTCCTCAATGGCGATGATCGCTTCGCGGATGAACGGGGACATCTCCTCCAGCGGGACCTTTACCCGGTTCTCCGCATAGAAGGTGGCAATGAGCTGCCCGTCCGCGGAGACCACGGTGCTGGAAAGCGAAGGTGAATCAACGTTCAGCTCGCTCGGCAAACTTTGATAGAACCCCAGGGAACCGCCCACGGTGGTGCTGGTGAAAGCAACCACGGGTGCCAGGAATCCTGTGATCAGAACTCCGCAGAGGGTGCTCACGAAGAAGAACCCGAAGACCCTCAAAAGGACCTTGCCAAGACCTATCTTTGGACCCTTGTTCCGCGCCATTTTCGTGCCAATCCGTAGGGATAACCCGGCTGAAAAGTAGCTATAGAATACGTCCGGCAAAGCTGCGCGGCTACGGGTTGGGCGCCCGAATATGGTCCCAAATAGGACTCAATCCAGCGGCAGAGTAACCCTCACACTGGTGCCCCGCCCAACCGCGGAGTCGATGTCTACTGTCCCGCCGGCGTCGTGTACTGCTATTGACATCAGAAGCAATCCGAATCCGTGCCTGCGGCCGCTGGGCGCGGCGTGGATTTCGAAACCGCAGCCGTCGTCCGTGATGGTGAGCTGGATGCCGTGGTAGACGGCGTTGAGCCGGACCGTGAGCTCGCTGGCATTGGCGTAATTGAGGGTGTTGCTGAAGGTCTCCTGAGCCACGTGATACAGGAGGGCGGCGGCTGAGGAGGAGATCTCGATGCCGTGGTGCGGGGTGTGCCAATGGACGGTGACGCCCTCGCGCCGGAGAGGTGCGGCAAGCCGGTCGATGCATCCGGCGACACCCAGCGCATAGAAATCCACGGGGTGCTGGTCCTGGATGATGCCTTTGATGGCTATCACCTCGGTGAGTGCTGATGCCTGTTCCATTGCTTCCCCCACATCGTTGTGTTTCATATCTGGAATTCGTTGCCGAAACCCCTTGGTATTGGTGCTTCGTGCTTCCAGCGTGGCGCTGCTATATCAAGGAAGCTTTTCGATTGGCTCAAGTTCGCATCAAGTTTGCGGGGAGCCTTAAGGGGGACGGCCTGCCCGTGTGGAGGCTCGACGGCGGCACGTCGCTTACCGTCGTCGAGCCCTGTTGCGAAGCTACGCGCTCTCGGGCTGCTTCAGTACCAGCAGGCTGTCCGCGTTCCGATCGCACTGCAGCACGCCCTCATGGACGGTGAGTTCGGCAACGAGCACCGATGACCGCCGGCTCTCGACAGTCGGGTGGCTCGCACCGGCGCGGCTGGGGTGCGTGAAGTAGAAGATCCATCCGCGGCCATGGTTGACAACCACGTCTGCGTGGAGGCCCGGCCCCACATCATCGGTCCGTGCGAAGGTGTCGCCGATGGCTGCGTCCAGGATGACCCCTTGTTTCTCCCATGAATCGAGATCGTCAGAGCGGTACACTTCCTGGCCGGACCACGTGTCCACGATCATCCAGTACCAGCCGCCCAGGCGGAAAACGTTGGCCCCTTCGTGGCCCGAGGGTGTGGTCAGTACGTGGCCCCGGACCTTCCAATCGAAGAGGTTGTCGCTGTCCGCCGCCCAGGTTTCCGAGCCTTGCACCTCGTCCTTAAACCACATGCGGAATCCGCCGCCGGGGTGTGGGTGCACGCAGGCGTCGATGACCCGGTTGGAGCTCAGCGGAACTAATCCGTGGTGGGTCCATGCCAGAAGGTCCGGGCTGGTGTAGTGGTGGATTTCCATGGAATGCGGATTGCCGTGGGCGGGGATGCCGCGGATGTAGCTGACGTACATGTGGAAAGTGCCCGCGTGCTCGAAGACTTCGGGTGCCCAGAAAGTGTTGTGGCCCCATTCGAAGTCAAGGCCCTCAAGGGTTCCGCGGTAGTCCCAGTGTGTGCCGTCCGTGGATGATGCAACTCCGAGCTTGGAACCGTAGAGCCAGCTGAGTCCGTCCTCGAACGGGACCGTGGTGCGGCGGTTGGTGTAGATCATCCACCAGGCCTGCTCGCGCGGGTTGTAGATGACGGTGGGATCTGCGGCACCGTCCTCGATGGGGTCCCTGAAGAGTGGTGACTTCACCGGGGATTGGGTTTGGTTGCTCACGTAGTTCCTTGCTGATGGGCTGTGTTAGCGCTAACAAATTAAACCTAAGCAACACTCTGAAACACGTCAATGGGGGACTGGTCCGAAATCCAGTCCCCCATTGTCTGACTTACCAGCGGCCGCCGCCACCACCGGGACCTTGGGCCTGCGTGTACTGGCCCGCGGTCGCGGTGCCTTGTTCTTCTGCGCCGTCGATGGAGCCTGTGGTGACGCCGGCTTCCGTGTCAGCACTGCCTCCCGTGTACACCGTGTACGTCGCACCGTCGGTGATCGCGGCGGAGGAGAACACCAGGGATGCGATGGTTTTGGTGGTCACGAATGTCGCCACCACCGCTCCCGTGGCGTCGACGATGTGCACAGGCGTGCCGGAAGACACCGAAGAGTCGAAGGTCAACTGCACACCGGACTGCGTGGATGAGGTCCCCGGAGTTACTGCCATCCCGGCGCTGCCCGCTGCGGCAACCGTCCCGCCGGTGACTACGAGTTCACCGTTCACATCCAAGGCCCCGTTGCCGTCGTTGGTGGGGCCGTTGACCACCACGGTCCCGCCGGAAATGCTGGCGTTGCCGTTGGAGTCCAGGCCGTCACCTTCTGAGTTGATGGTGAGGTTTCCGCCGGAGACGTCCACGGTGTAGTCGCCAACGGTCTCCCCGCCGCCCATACCGCCACCCATTGGACCTCCGCCGCCTGCCGTGCCCGCATCGGTACTGGTCGAAGAGCCACCCGAGGCGTTCACGCCGTCGTCGTTCGCTGTGACGGTGACGTCGCCGCCGGAGACCACAATGTGCTGCGCTTCCAGTCCTTCCTCCGACTCGGCCACGGTGACTGTTCCGCCGGAAACGGTGAGGGTGTTGAACGCCTTTACGCCGTCGTCGCCCGCGTTGACTGTCAACGAGCCGCCGCTGACCAACAGCCACCCCCGCCCCTCGTCGGTGTCGTTGTCTGCCTTCACGCCGTCACCGCCTGCGGTCACCTGGTACGCGCCGTCCAGCAGCACTGTGTAGTCCTTGCCGCGAATGCCGTCGTCCACGGCGTCCACGGTGACCTTGCCGGCAGCCATCACCAGGCCGTCCTTGGAAACGATGCCGTCGTTGGATTTCCCGTTGACGGTGAGGGCACCGGTCCCGGCGATGGTCAGGTCCGCCATGGAGTAGAGGGCTGCGTTGGGGGAGTCCTCGCCCTGGTCGGCGTAGGTGGTGGCATCCGTTAACGTGTTGGTGCTGCCCTCGTCCAAGTACACGATCGCTTCGTCGGCGCTCTGCACTACAAACGGCGAGCCGGTGGAGTTGCCCAGTTCCACGCCGTCCAGAATGATGCGAACCGTATCCTCCTCACCGGCTGCAACCACGATCTGCCCGTCGCTCAGCGAGCCGCTGAGGCGGTACGTTCCCGCGGCGCTGATGGTGACGGTGTTGCCGTCTACAGCCACGCCGGTGGAGGACGACGACGTCACTTTACTGCCGCCGTCGGACAGGCTGATTGCCACTTCCGTTGCGGCGTCCCACGTGAGGTCGTCGCTGTCGTAGTGGGTGTCTTCTTCAATGGTCCCGGCCGTTACGGCCTGCTGGGTGGTGCTGGTTGACGTGCCGGTGGTGCCGGTGGACGTTGAGCTGGTGGCGGCCGTGGAGCAGCCGGCCAAGGAAATGGCCAGGGCGACGGCGGCAACGGAAAGGGAAGTGCGGAAGGAGCGCATAGTGGATTCCTAAGTCTGTGGAGGGAATGTCAGTGGAGGGGGCGCAGGGGCATCCTGCGTCGAAGGGTTTGATTCCAGCGGTTGGCCGGAAGCTCGGGGTGGAGTGCGGCCATGCCGGTGGCGAACTTGGAGATGCGGCAAGGCCGGACGCCGTGTGCCCACAGGTGCTTGTCCAAAGGGCCGGGCGCTGAGCCGGACTTCGTCTCCACCACCACCGCGTTGTCCAAAACCCAGGGATGGCCGTCTGGGCTTTGCCACGTGACGTCGGAGTCGATGGTCGCGCGGCTTCCGGACTCGGGGAGGAAGAGTGTGGTGCGGTCGTAGCGGGTGGAAAGCACCGGCTCCAGCGGTCCGATGCTCATGTCACCGATGGCCGCGGCCAGCGTCTCATTCACGTAGGCCAGGCCCTCTTCCGTGAGCCGGTCCCGGTCGCCCAGCTCATAGGGGATGCGCTCCTTGACGGTGGCCTCGCGAGCGCCTTCGGTCTTCACTTCCAGGAAGCTGACCGCGCTGTCCAGGTAGGTGCGGGTACGGATCTTGAACCGCCTTCGCCTGCCGTGCGCGGCGAGCATGTAGCTGTCCAACTCGGCGGTGTCGAAGTACACGGAGTCGTAAGCGAACGTGCGGTTCCCTTCCATGTCCAAGACCCGGGCCTCGGAGCTGAAGGTGCTCAGGACCTTGCGTGCCGTTGCCGAAGGAACCAGATACTTTCGGTCCACCCGGGTCAGCAGGGCGGCTTCGGTAGTGAGCTCTTCAAGCCCGACGGCGGGAAGCTGGCTCAGTTGCGGGATGATCGGTTCGGCGTCGATGCGGCTCATGCGACACCGGCCGAGGTGGGTACGGATTGCTGGGTGTGCTGGGGTGCTGGCTGAGCGGAGTGAGCCGGCTGAACCGGCTGCACGGACTGGGCCGGGAGTTCCTCCGGAGCCGGGGTCAACGCACCGGCTGGTTGGTTGAAGCCAAGCTGGGCGTGCCGCGGCTGGGATAGGTCCTCATGGAGGGGCCGCACCGCGTATCGTACGTCCACGATCGTTTTGTCGTTCACCAGGTCCAGTTCCTGAATGGTGGCCGAGTGGACAGTGCCGTGGAGGACTTCTTCCAGCCGGGCGTAGAGCTCGGGTTCGTTGTTGATGGCCCGGTCCAGCACCACCACCTGGTGGCGGTAGGCCGGGAGGACCCGGGGGTTGTCGCCGACGAACATCACCAGCAGGACCAACGCCATGAGGGACAGCGTCAGCCAGAGAGGTTCGACGCCGATGCCTGCGATCAAGCCCAGCGCCAACGCCGAGAAGTAGTAGGCCACCTCGTGCTGGGCCAGTTCCGTGGACCGGAGCCGAATGATGGAGAGAACACCAAACAAACCCAGCCCCAAGCCAACGCCTGCGGCCGAACCGGACAATGCCGTGGCGACTGCCAGGACGCCGACGTTCATGCCCAGGTAAGAAACAACCAGGTCGCGGCGCCTGTGCCGGCGGAGGTAGAGGGCAAGCGTCAAAATGGTGATGGCGGCCAGGTCTGCCGCGATGAGGATGATGGTGTTCATCGGTTACTCCGGAATCTCTTGGGGGATTGATCTCCACTTTTCCCGGCCATGCTGTGCTGAAACTGTGCCGGGACCAAGGCTGGGATATGTGTTTCGACCACGGTCGGTTCCAATGGTTTGGGCCCTGTTGTTTGGGCGGCGTGAACCGTTGACGCGGCATGTCCCTTGCGCACGAACAGGAAGCGCTGTTGTACTGCATAGCTGACTCCCAGCAGCGTCATCTCGGTGGCAAGCTTGGCCAGCACGTCTGGAACGGTGAGGGAGGTGAGGGTCCACATAGCGGCGTAGTTTGCGGACAGGAGGACCACAACCAGCGCAACGTATCCTGTGGCGGCGGCGCGGAACGAGGTGTCCCTGCCGTGCTCAAAGACCATCCGGCGGTTGATGAGGAAATTCACCGTGGCACTGACCAGACGGGCTCCCACCACCGCCAGAAGCAGCGAGTCCGTGAACGCGCTGAAGATCAGGAACATCACCAGGTCCACCACGAATGCGGACAGCGAGGACCCCAGGAACTTCAGCAGCGGGGCGTAGATCCTGATGGAGTCGGCGATGGGCCGGAAATGCGAGCCCGAATTGTGGTCCAGGTAGACGGTTGCGATCTCCACTGTGACGATGCCGTAGCCGGCTTGCTTCGACTCGAGCAGCAGGTTCAGCTCGTACTCGTAGCGTTCGCCGCGCACGGTCAGCAACCACGGGAGCATGTCAGCCCGGTACCCGCGGAGGCCGGTTTGCGTGTCCGTGATCCCTTGGCCGGTGGCGAGCCTGAACAGACCCCGGGTCACTGTATTGCCGAATCGGCTCCGGGCCGGGACGTTACCTGTGAAGTTCCGGCAACCCAGGACCATTGCAGCCGTGACGTGACGGACGCGGTCGGCAACGGCAAGAATGTCGGCCACTCCGTGTTGTCCGTCGCTGTCAGCACAGACCACGTCTTGGCCCGGGAAGTGCTCGGCGATGAAGGCGAAACCGCTCTTCAGGGCGTGGCCCTTGCCGCTGTTCACGGCGTAACTGAGCACATGGCACCCAAGCCGCGCGGCGTCGTCGAACGTTTCTTTATGGTCAGGCCCGGAACCGTCATCCACCACCACGATGGTGAGCCACGGATCGGCCTCCTGAAGGTTACGGACAAGGGCAGGGAGGTGGTGGTCCGGCTCGTACGCCGGTATCAGGATGATCATGACTGGGCGATGTAGAGGATGTCCGAGGTGCCGCGCTCTTTGTTTTCGCCGAGCGGGTTGTTCACCAGGGAGCCGTTGAAGTACATGGTGGAGGAGCCGCCGCCGTCCAAGTTGTACGCGGTGGTGGCGCCCAGGTCCTTCATGATCTGGGCCAGGCCGGACATGGTGACGCCGGAGCTGTAGCCGGGGCTGCGGCCATCCACCACCACGAACACCAGGTGGTTCTCATCGATGACACCTACAGCGGTGCGCGGCTGTTCGCCCTGGATGGAGTGGTTGCCGAAGTTCGTATCAACCTCCACGTCCTCGATGCCGGACGCGATCTGACCGTTGTCCAGCAGCGACGGCCCGAACGAGAGCGTGTTCCACACGCCGTCCGCGATGAGCTGATCAGCGGTAGTTGTGGTCTCGTCGTAAACCTTGACCGTGCCGTCCTTGTAGAACGCCAAGCCCTGCCGCGCGCCCTCGTCCCGGTACACCACGCCGTTACGGATCACGATGCCGGTGTCCCGGAAGCCGTAATAGTCGCCGTTGATCGCGAAAATGGCGTTATGGTCCTCGGCGATCGCGGATGTAGTTTCGGTGATGTTCTCGCCGTACGTGTCCTCGGCAAACGCCGACTTCAGCGTGGTGGCATCATCAAGCACGACGTCGGCAACGTAGTACGTCACGGTGTCGTCACCGGTGCCTGTGGTCACCGTGGAGATGGTGACCCCCGTGTCCCCGGAGGCGTAGGACGTATCGGTGACCACGGCGCTCGCCGACGTTTCTGCGGAAGCCTCATCCGCCGTCGTTGTTGTTGTGGTGCCGGCCTGGCTCGCCTCGTATTCGGAGACGTTGGTGATCTCAGCGTGTGGGACCACAAACCGGTCCAGGGCCCAGGCGGCGGCACCCCCGGCAGAGAGAGTGACCGCCAGAACGGCGGAGATCACGGCGCGCCGTGTCCGGCCGCCCTTACGGTGTTCAGTCTGTGGAGAAGTCATGCCTCATTTCTACGGAGCGAGGCTACGCCGGAGGTTTGCCCAAGATATGCGGGGGCTGTGAAGTTTCAGGTTTGCTGTGGCCCGCCTCCAGGGCTGCCTGTTCAATGCGTGCACGGTGGGCTGCCCATTCTTCCGTGGTCCGGCTGGGGATGTTCGGATCCCCAGGCCTCTGCCCCATGGAGCCGTCAATGAGTTCGCGGATGATGTCCGCGTGCCCAGCGTGCCGGGCTGTCTCAACACACATGTGAACCAGAATCTGGTGCAGCGTCACGTTCTTCTTCTCCTCCGACCACCATGGCACCGCACCCGGCGCATCCAAGGGGAGGGATTCGATGGTTTCATCGCTGTGTTTGGCGGAGAAGTGATGGAGATCCTGGATTTCCTCGCGGCTCTCCGTTGCCGGAACCCACATGTCCGAATCCGGTTCGGCATCATCGGCCAACCAGGGCAGGTCGCGCCCGCTTGGCCGGCCGAAGACCTCCCCGAAATACCCCAACTCCACACTGGCTACGTGCTTCACGAGCCCCAGCAGATTGGTCCCCGTGGGGGTCATGGGTCTCCGGGCATCGTATTCACTGAGGCCATCCAATTTCCCCAGCAGGTCCGCCCTGCGGAGTCGCAAATAAGTGAGCAGCGTGGCTTTGTCATCCATGGGTGCACTCTACCCAAGTCCCACACCAGCCCCACCCGCCCCCCGCGCGACTTCGCCGGAGCAGTGCGACTTCGCCGGAGAGGTCCGGCGGTCTCGCACACCTCCAGCGGTCAAGCACGTTTCCGGCGAAGTCGCTTGCGGCAGCATGAACGCCAATGCCACAGTGAACCATGGCCACAGAAGAGGATGTCAGGAGAATCTGCCTGGACATGCCGGGCGTCAGCGAACGACTGAGCTGGGGGCAGCCGGCATGGTTTGCCAAGTCCCTCATGGCACGGATCTGGGAAGAGGGGGTTGTCACGGTCAAGACTGATGAACGCGAGGCGCTCGCAGCCATGGAACCGGATACCTTCTTCTGGACCCCGCATCACGAGCAATCCCCGAAGCTCCTGCTGGTCCGGCTCGAACGAATCGAGACGGACGAGCTCGATGAACTGCTCCAGGAGTCGTACAGAATCGCCGGCGCCCCCGCCAAACCCAACTAGGTCGCATACTAGACTCGGCCGCATGGGGGAACATAACAAACTTGGGGAACACAACAAGCCGAAGCCATCGCGCGGAGTCTCTGCCGTCGTCGTGCCTTTGCTGGGCTTGATCGCCGTGATCGTGGGGGTGGTGGTGGCGTGGAACAACCAGAGCACGGACTTCGGCTGGTTCGCCTATGCGCCGCTGAGCGAGACAGTGTTCATCGGGAACGGCGCGGCCATGGTCAGCCAAGGGACGCAGCTCGGGCTCGCCGTGACAGTCCTGGGCCTGTTGGTCCTCGCGTTCTGGGCCGGGCTCGCTGTGGGCCGCCGCCGTCACCAGAATCGCTGAGTTCGCCGGAGAAACGCGAAATCGCCGGATAGCTCCAGCGAACTGGCAGCTTTCCGGCGATCTCGGCGCACATCAGGTGAGCTTCACCTGGCGGTTCATGTCCTTGTACAGCAGGTAACGGAACTCGCCCGGACCACCGGCGTAGCAAGCCTGCGGGCAGAACGCGCGCAGCCACATGAAGTCGCCGGCCTCCACCTCAACCCAGTCGTTGTTGAGCAAGTACATGGCCTTGCCCTCCAGCACGTACAGGCCGTGCTCCATGACGTGCGTCTCCGGGAAGGGGATGACGCCGCCGGGCTGGAACGTGACGATGTTGACCTGCATGTCGTGGGCGAGGTCGCTGGAGTCCGTGAATCGCGTGGTCTTCCAGACGTCGTCGGTGTCCGGCATGGAGGTGGGCTCCACGTCCTTCTCGTTGGTGACGAAGGACTTGGCCTCGAAGCCTTCAAGGCGTTCGTAGGCCTTGCGGATCCAGTGGAAGGAAACGATGTCGTCGGACACGTTCTCCAGGCCCCACTCTGCTCCGGCGGCAAGGTAGGCGTACCCGCCCTCTTCAAGGTGGTGCAGCTCGCCGTCGAGGGTGAGGTTGACCTGGCCCTTGGTCACGAAGATGACGCCTTCAACGCCGGACTCGAACTCGGCCTTCGGTGCGCCGCCACCCGGAGCGATCTCCACGATCAGCTGGGAGAACGTGGTGGCGAAGCCGGAGATTGGCCGTGCGATGATCCACGAGCGCGTGTTGGAGAAGCCCGGCAGGTTGCTGGTGACGATGTCCGTCATGACGCCCTTGGGGATCACCGTGTAAGCCTCGGTGACGATGGCCCGTTCGGTGGTCAGTTGGGTCTGCGGCGGCAGGCCGCCCTGCGGGTAGTAGTACTTGCCCATTCGAGTTGCTCCTATCAGTGGGAAGTCGGTTGTGCGAGCCGCGGGTGCGCCAGCGCGGTCAGCTGTGAAAGTTCGACGCCGGCAAGCGCCTTGACCTCGTCGGTCCCCACCGCGCCACACTGGACACCGCGGAGGACGAAGCCGGCCAACGCGCGGGCCGTGGCGGGCTCGTCCATGACGCCGCCTTCTGTGCGCTCCACGTAGTTGCGGAGGCGCAGGGCCGCGGCGGGCAAGCCTTCGCGGTAGAAAGCGTACGACGCCGAGAAGCGGCTGGGCAGCTGCGCGGCGTGGAGGTCCCAGCCCTGGTAGTAGCCGTTTTCCAGTGAGCGGCGGACCAAGCGGCCATGCAGCTTCCAGGCGTCTTCAACAGCGTCACCCACGGGGATGATGTTGGTGGAACCGTCGGACAGGCGGATGCCCGTGCCGGCGACAGCGAGCTGCATGACCTGCTTGGCGAAGTCGGCCACTGGGTGCTCCATGGACTGGTATTCCGCGGAAATTCCGAGCGAAGCGCTGTAGTCGTAGGTCCCGTAGTGCAGGGCGCTGATGCGGCCCGGAACCACGTGGGGGAGCTGCGCCACGGGAGAGTTCCCGTCTGCGCCGATGATGAGCTGCGGCGTTTCCACCTGCACCTCAAAACGGAGCCGGCCAGCGGGGAGTCCCAGGACTTCCTCAAGGCGGGACACTGCGAAGTCCATGGCCTGCACCTGGGCCACGGTGGTGACCTTGGGCAAGGTAAGGATCAGCCCTGCGGGGAGCTCCCCGGCGGCAGCCAACGTGGAGACGAAGAGGTCCAGCGTCCGCAGGCCACGGGCCCGAGTGGGGGCTTCGAAGCACTTGAAGCGGATGCCGATGAACGGCGGAGCTGTTCCGGCCGCAACTGCAGCGGCAACAGCCTGGGCGGCAGCAACGGCGTCGGCGTCTTCTGCCTCGTCGCCGCGGTCACCGTAGCCGTCTTCGAAGTCCAAACGCAGGTCCTCGATCGGTTCGGCAGAAAGCTTCGCAGCTACACGCTCCGCAACAGCAATTGCGAGGTCTGGCTCCTGGCCCAACAGCTGACCGAGCTTTTCCAGGCCACCGTGGGCCTCCGCCGTCGTCAGCGCCTGCTTGCCCCAGTCCGCCACGAAGGTGGGCGTGAAGCGGTCTGCCGGGATGTAGACGGTGTGGATGGGCTGGCGCGAGCCGTCGTCGCCGGGGTAATTGCGGTCCAGCAACTGGTCGGTCGCTTCAAGCTGCGACTCGATGTGGGCCAGGTCTGCGGGCGTCAAGGAACTCATCAGCCCACCAACTCATACGCCGGCGTGGTGAGGAAGTCCGTGTAATCGTCGGACAAGCAGATGTCCTCGATCAGCTTGGACGCAGGCTCGTAGTACTTTGCGAAGTTTTCGTCGCCGAATTCTATGCGTAGGCGTTCGGTTTCCTCGCCCAGGATCCTGGTCACCAATTCGCGGGTAACAGTGTTGCCTGTGTCCGCCAGGATGGACTTGTTCCGCAGCTGCTGCCATACCTGCGAGCGGGAGATCTCCGCCGTCGCGGCGTCTTCCATCAGGTTGTGGATGGCAACTGCGCCGCTGCCGGAAATCCACACACCGGTGTAGGCGACCGCGACGTACAGGTTCAGGCGCAGGCCTGCCTCGGTGACGGTGCCGCCGGCGGAGGCGACGTCGATCAGCTGCTCAGCGGTGACGTTCACCTCGGGGCGCTGCTTGTCCAGCTGGTTGGGTCGGTCGCCCAGCACGGAGTCGAACACTTCGCGACAGGTGGGGACCAGGTCCGGGTGGGCAACCCAGGAGCCGTCGAAGCCATCGTTTGCTTCGCGGGTCTTGTCGGCGCGGACCTTGTCGAAGGCTGCGGCGGTGACATCCGGCTGCTTGCGGTTGGGGATGACGGCGGCCATGCCACCCATGGCGAAGGCGCCGCGCTTGTGGCAGGTCTTGACCAGGAGTTCGGTGTAGGCGCGCATGAACGGTGCCGTCATGGCCACGGTGGCGCGATCCGGGAGCACGAACTCTTCGCCGGCATCACGGAAGTACTTGATGATGCTGAAGAGGTAGTCCCAGCGGCCGGCGTTCAGGCCGCTTGCGTGGTCACGCAGTTCGTACAGGATCTCGTCCATTTCGAACGCTGCCGGGATGGTCTCGATCAGCACGGTGGCGCGGACGCTGCCCTGGGGAACGCCGAGGTAGTCCTGTGCGAACACGAAGACGTCATTCCACAAGCGGGCCTCAAGGTGGCTCTCCATCTTGGGGAGGTAGTAGTACGGGCCGTGACCGTTTTCCAGCAACTGCTTGGCGATGTGGAAGAAGTGCAGGCCGAAGTCCACCAGCGCGCCCACGGCGGGTTCGCCGTCCAGCAGTATGTGGCTTTCCTCCATGTGCCAGCCGCGGGGGCGGGCCACCACAACTGCCAGGGGAGCGTCCGTGCGGAGACGGTACTCCTTGCCCTCGGGGGAGGTGAAGCTCAAAGTGCCCCGGGCGGCGTCGCGGAGGTTGAGGATGGCGTCGATGACGTTGGGCCACGTGGGCGTGCTGGCGTCTTCGAGGTCAGCCAGCCACACCTTGGCGCCGGAGTTCAGCGCGTTGATGGCCATCTTGGCCGGGGTGGCCGGTCCCGTCATCTCAACACGGCGGTCCTGCAAAGCTGCCGGTGCTTCGGCAACCTTCCAGTCGCCGTCGCGGATGTCCTGGGTCTCCGGGAGGAAATCAAGGCGGGAGGTGTCCGCGACCTGCTGGCGCTTGGCCTTGCGGGCCTGCAGAAGGTCATTGCGGGTGCCGGCAAAGCGGGTGTGCAGTTCTTCGATGAAGGCCAGTGCCTCCGGGGTGAGGATCTCCTCGGCGCGATCGATCGGCCGGGGATCAGTGACTGTAATAGCCATGTGAGCGGATTCCTTTTTCTAGGGTGCGCTGGTGCTACAGCGCGCTGGCGGCGTTTGCGTGCGCGGCGGCTGCCACCGCAGCAGCAACATCGGCAGCAACATGGGGATCGAAGACGCTGGGGATAATGTAACTCGCGTTGAGCTCATCGTCAGCCACCCGGTTGGCAATTGCTTCGGCGGCGGCCACCAGCATGTTCGGGGTGATGTCCGAGGCCCCTGCGTCCAGCAGCCCGCGGAAGAAGCCGGGGAATGCCAGCACGTTGTTGATCTGGTTGGGGAAGTCGCTGCGGCCGGTAGCAACCACGGCTGCGTGCTTGGACGCTACAACGGGGTCAATTTCCGGGGTCGGGTTGGCCATGGCGAACACAATTGCGTCCTCGGCCATGGAAGCAACCTGCTCTTCGCCGATCACGTGCGGGGCGCTGACGCCGATGAACACGTCCGCACCCTTGAGGGCGTCGTGCAGGCTTCCGGAGAAGCCTTCTTCGTTGGTGTTCGCGGCGATCCAGCTGCGGTGCTCGTCGCCGTATTCTTCGCCGGAGTGGATGGCGCCGGAGCGGCCGGCGGCGATGATGTGCTGCGCGCCCTGGGCCTTGAGGAGCTGGATGATGGCCGAGCCGGCAGCGCCGACGCCCGACACCACGATCTTCACCTCGGAGAGCTTCTTGTCCACAACCCGCAGGGCGTTGACCAGGGCAGCGAGCGTGACGATCGCGGTGCCGTGCTGGTCATCGTGGAACACCGGGATGTCCAGTTCTTCGCGGAGGCGGTTCTCGATCTCAAAGCAGCGCGGTGCGGCGATGTCTTCGAGGTTGATGCCACCGTAGACCGGGGCCATGGCCTTGGCGATCATGATGATTTCCTCGGTGTCCTGGGTATCCAGGCAGACCGGCCAGGCGTCAACGTTGGCGAACTGCTTGAACAGTGCGGCCTTGCCTTCCATCACGGGAAGGGCTGCGGCGGGGCCGATGTTGCCCAGGCCCAGGACGGCCGAACCGTCCGTGAGGACGGCGATGGTGTTGCGCTTGACCGTCAGGTTGCGGGCGGCGGCCGGGTCTTCAGCGATCGCCATGCAAACGCGGGCGACGCCGGGAGTGTAGGCACGCGAGAGGTCGTCGCGGTTGCGCAGGGCTACTTTGGGGACGACCTCGAGCTTACCGCCGAGGTGCATGAGGAAGGTGCGGTCCGAAACGTGCTGGACCGTGACGCCGTCGAGTGCGTTCAAAGCGTCCTTCACGCGGGCTGCGTGGTCGTCATCGGTGGTGTTGCACGTGACGTCAACAACGATCTTCTCGTGGTGGGATTCCGTGACGTCCAGCGCGGTGATTGCTGCACCGGCGGCGCCGACTGCTGCGGCAAGTTCGCTGGTTGCGGTGAAGCTCGACGGTGCGGCGACGCGCAGGGTGATCGAGTTTCCGGGGCTCGGATTCGCCATTGAAATTCCTCCTGTTAGGCCCGTTCCCGGGCCGCCGTTCCAACTGAATGTTTTCGTATTATGGATATTATTATCTACAAAGTGGAAACACAACCCCCTGCTTGGTCATGTTCGGTGTCATCGCGCAGCTTGCACGCGTGCTGTATGTTGGGTGTTCTAAGCAATTCTTTTCACGATGCGGATAAGAGTTGTCGGAATCTGAGTCATTGGAGACAAGGGAATGGCTGAAAAAGCCTCCGGAGGCGTGCAGTCCGTTGAGCGCGTCTTTGAACTGCTGGAACTGATCACGGACGCGGGCGGAGACGTCACGTTGAGCGAACTCTCGTCGTCCACTGACCTGCCCCTGCCTACCATCCATCGCCTTTTGCGGACCCTGGTGTCCCTTGGCTACATCCGGCAGCTGCCCAACCGCCGCTACGCCCTGGGCCCGCGGCTCATCCGCCTCGGCGAAGGAGCCAGCAAGCAACTCGGCGCCGTGGCCCGTCCGCAGCTCAAGACCCTGGTGGAGCGGCTGGGCGAGACGTCCAACATGGCCGTCCTGGACTCGGACATGGTCATTTACGTGGCACAGGTCCCGTCCATGCACTCCATGCGCATGTTCACCGAGGTTGGCCGGCGCGCCCACACGCACGACACCGGCGTGGGTAAAGCAATTCTCGCCCAGCTGGATGACGAAGTGGTCCGTGGCATCGTGGCCCGCACCGGCATGCCCACTCCCACGGCCAAGAGCATCGGTGACATCGACTCCCTGCTCGCAGACCTGGCACTGATCCGTGAGCGTGGGTACTCCATCGACGAGGAAGAGCAGGAACTGGGCGTCCGGTGCTTCGCCATGGCCGTTCCCAACGCACCCACGCCGACGGCGATCTCCGTCTCGGGCCCGATCACACGCGTTGACCAGAGCTTCGCAGACCGCGCCGTGCCCATGCTGCGCGAGGCTGCCCTGGCGATCTCCGCGGAGCTCAACCAAAACTAACCCCCGCCTCCCGCGCGCGGAATGGCAAAAGATGGCAACGTTTCCCAGAAACATTGCCATCTTTTGTCGTTTCGGCGAGGTCCTGGAGCGGGCTAGTGGCCAAGCCGCAAAGGCGAGAGCCGCCGTCGTACATTCCATGCAAAGGCGACAACAGGCGGCAGTGTCCCCCAAGGAAAACACTGCCGCCTGCTGTCATCTGCGGAAGGGTGCTAGTGCTCAGAAGCGCTGGACGTCTTGAGCGGGACTTCCTTGCCGTCGGCGTCAATCAGCTTGCCGTTCTCAAAGCGGTCGCCTTCGCTGAGGCACTTGATGTCCTCTTCGCTGACAACGCGGTCAGTGCCCGCCACAAACACCGACTGGTTGTCCGAGTTGCCGGCCTTGAAGTGGTTGAAGAGGATGTTCAGCAGGATGGCCATGACGGCAGCCGAGCTGATGCCGGAGTGGAAGATCGTGGCGAACCAGGAGGGGAACTGGTCGTAGAACTTCGGGGCGGCGATCGGGATCATGCCGAAGCCAATCGAGGCCGCCACGATGATCAGGTTCATGTTGTTCTTGTACTCAACCTTGGCCAGGGTACGGATACCGCTGGCGGCCACCGTACCGAAGAGCACGACGCCGGCGCCGCCCAGGACGGGCGTCGGAACCGCTGCGACTACTCGCCCAAGAATCGGCAGGAGACCGAGGATCACCAGGATGAGGCCGCCGGCACTGACCACGAAGCGGCTCTTGATGCCCGTGATGGCCACGAGGCCGACGTTCTGGGCGAAGGCACTCTGCGTGAAGGAGTTGAACAGCGGGGAGATGGCGCTGGAGAGCATGTCTGCGCGGAGGCCGTCGCCGATGCGGCGTGAATCAACCTTGGTGTCCACGATCTCGCCCACTGCGATGATGTCTGCCGAGGTTTCGGTGAGGGTCACCAGGATGACGATGAGCATGGAGATGATCGCGGCGATTTCAAACGTGGGAGCACCGAATGCGAACGGGGTGGGGAATGCGACGATGTCGCCCTGGCCAACCTTGGAGAAGTCAGCCATGCCCGCAATCAACGCGATGATGGTGCCGATGACCATGGCCAGCAGGATGGAGAGCCGGGAGATGGCGGCGTTGCCAACCTTGCTCAGGAGCAGGACAACACCCATGGTTGCTGCGGCCAGGCCGATGTTGGCCATGCTGCCGTAGTTGTCGGCCTTGGCGTTGCCACCCATGGCCCAGTTCGCGGCCACCGGCATCAGGGTGAGCCCGATGGTGGTGATGACTGTGCCGGTAACAACGGGCGGGAAGAATTTGATGATCTTGGAGAACAGGGGTGTGATTGCCAGGCCAATCAACGAGGCAACAATCACTGATCCGAACACCGCCTGGATCCCGCCGCCACCTTGGACAATCGCCACCATGGTGGAGACTCCGGCGAAGGACACGCCCTGGACCAACGGCAGTTGCGAGCCGAACCACGGGATGCCCACCGTTTGCAGGATGGTGGCCAGGCCGCCAACGAACAAACAGGCAGCGATCAACAGGCCGATGTCCTGTGAGTTCATGCCGGCCGCCGCGCCGATGATCAGGGGCGGGGCAATGATTCCGCCATACATGGTGAGGACGTGCTGGAAGCCGTAAGCGAAGGTGCTTCCGATGGAGAGTCGCTTGTCCTCGGGCCGCTCGGGTCGTCCTGCGCGTTCTGCGCGGGACGAGGTGGTATTCGCGGGGCGGGACTTCTTCTTGATGTTCATGGCAGACTTTCTGGGTTCATGGCAGACGTCTTCGTCTGGCTAACTGTGTCTGGCTAACAAATCTTTGGTTTTTGGGGTTGGCATTGTGTGCAGGTCCGGCCTTTACGGGGCGCCGTTGGGGGGACCTGCACACAAACCCTTGAGATGGTGCGGCTTAGTCCGCGTTTGGTGCGGGTTTAGCAGAAGCCGGCGATGCCGCTCCATGCCACCGGTGCAGCCTCGATGTTCTCGCGCTGGACCGTGGCTTCGATGAGGCCGTACGGGCGATCCGCGGCGAAGAAGACCTCGTTGGGGTTGTCCAGGCCGAACGGGCTCAGGTCAACCAGGAAGTGGTGCTTGTTGGGCATGGAGAACTTGATCTCATCCACTTCGCTGTGTGCTTCCAGGACCTTCTTGCCCATGTCGAACAGCGTCTGCTGCAGTGCGTGGGAGTAGTTCTCGGTGAAGCCTTCAAGCAGGAGTGCCTTGATGTCCTCGTAGCTCTTGTTGAAGTCCGTGCCGGCGAAGTCCAGGTTGGTGTTGTAGCGCCAGCGGGCGGATACATCGGTGGCCAGGATGCGGTCGGTGGTCTCCGGCAGGGTGGTGTACTTGTCGCGCGGGTAGCCGACAAAACCGGACTGCGTGGTCTTCAGGACGGTCAGGTCCTTGAGGCCGCTGATGACGTGCGTGGTTGCGCCATCACGGACGACGACGGCGGTACGCACCTCTTGCCCGTTGCGGACGAAGCTGTGGTCGTGTCCCTCGCCGTGGGCCTGGATGCGATCCCAGCTGTAGGCTTCGGCTTCCCAGCGGCCACCGGTAACCCAGTCGAATCCGCCGGTGAAGTGGTCTGCGAGGCGAAGCAGGAAGGACTCGGGTGAGCCGATGCCTTCACGGGCGAAGGCGTAAACCGTGTTCTTCTGGGTGTCGGTGGCAACGACGTGGCCGTTGTCGCCTTCGAGGTGGGCCGCCTGGAAGTCACCGCGCAGCTGCGAGGTGACGTTCAAATCTTCGATGTGGTGGCGGTCGGTATCCCGGGTGACCTTGACGACGCGGACTTCTGCTTTGCCGTACTGGTTTTCGCCGAGGACGATGTTGTTGCTCATGGTCATATCCCAACTTCTGTGAGGTGGAACCTACGTTCCATCAATGAAATTAAGCGCGTGTTTCCACTGCGTTTCTGGTGGAGCTGACCCAACAAAAAAGAGCCAGCATCCATGGATGCCAGCTCATTACGACCCTGCCTGCTGCTCTCAGGTTACGTGACCTACGCCACGAACTCATTCGAGAGTAGCGCACTATTTCGTCCTGTGTATACGGGTTCCCGGGGATCGTTATGAACCATCCAAATGTGACCGGGGCAACTCGGTATGGCTTCTCGGGGGTCTTGACGGCTCGTTTCCCGACTGCCTAGACTTTCCACATAACAATAAAAGTTTTCCGAAGAGCGGAAACTGGGTGCATGAGAAAGAGGAGGAACAGATGGACTCGAAGGATACGAACAACGTCGTGGAATTCCCGGCGCCGGGTCAGGAGCTGTACCTGCCTTTCGGTGCGACAGATCCGGACTTCTACATTCCGGCCGACTGCGACCGCAAAGCCGGCGGGTTCTCCCGTTGGCTGCGCGCGCTCCCTGTGTTCGGTCGGCAGCGCCCTTAGGCACTTAGGGGCGCGGACTCTGCGCAACAGAGCCAAAGAGGCGGGCGATACCTGGGGAGGTATCGCCCGCCTTTCCGCATGCTGCCTGCCCCGCCTCCGCTCCGCCGCCCGTTTCGACCCTTCGCTGCGTAGGGTGCCGTGCGCGACATCGAGTGCGCAGCGAGCCCACGAATTGGGTGGCCCTATTCCTGGAGAGCGCGCAGGAGTCGAACCTTGAACTCGTGCTCGCGGAAAAGGTCCTGCCACGTGATCCGGATGAACCTCCAGCCGAGTTCCATGAGGGCCTTTTCGCGCTGGCGTTCCCGGTAGATCACTTCGCCGGTGGGGGCGTAGTCGAAGTACTTGACCTTCCCGTCAAACTCCAACGCCAACCTCTTCGCGCGCCACGCGAAGTCCAGGCGGTGTTTGCCCTTCTTGGTTGTTACCTCAACTTGCAGCTCAGGCATGGCGATTCCCAGCCGTAGGATCAGCTCACGGGTAAGCGTTTCACCTGGTGATTCCGATTTTTGATCGGCATTCTCCAGAGCCCTTCGAAGATTAATGACGCCATTCCGCCCACCCAGGCTGTGGCACATGTCCTGCAAAACAAGGGCGTTGGCACCCATCCTGAGCGCGTGGTCCACCACGATGAGGCATTGCTTGAAGTTGAGCATGAGGCAACAGTCCACGACGGTTCGTTCCAGGGACGTGCATGGCATGCCCTGCACGGTTTCCACCTCTGAGGGACTCAAGGCCCGCGTGTGTGGAATAACATCAACGCCGTGCGAAGTGCGGGATGGGGTTGTCACGGTGTTGATGTGTACGCGGTCATCCACATCCCACAGGAACAAGCCGTGGAGGCGGGCGGCGGAGGTGTGGCTGTAGACAAAGCCGCCGGCCGCCGTCGTTAGTGTTCCGTGGGCATGTGCGGCAATCAGCTGACGGCTTCGAATCCAGGGTTTCTGCGCCTCCCAGGTGCTGCCGCGGATGTAACAGCCTCGGCGAAGCCGGACCAAAACTCCGCTCCGCACCAAGGCTGCAATTTTCCGATCATTGAATCCGGCAGCGTGAAGTTCTTCTGTTCGCCACAGATTCATACCTTCAGGGAGTTTGCGCTGGGTAATCCTCGTCATCTGACCAGCCTCGAAGGTGCGCGGCTCGGGGAAAAGGATCCAATTGCCCTATGTGGAAAACGCCCGATTCGTGGAATCGCTGCGTACTGTGCCGAACGCACGGCACGGTACGCAGCGAACCATCGAATTGGGCGAGGCCTCAGCGCCCCGGGGCTACCCCGCCACGAGCTTCCGGGCCGCGGCCGAGTGCTCAGCGATCAGCCCGGCCACGTCCAGCCCGGGAATCGCGCCATCAACCACCCGCCAAACACCCCCAACCATCACACGATCAGCACGGTCAGCCCCGCAGAGCAACAACGCAGCTACGGGATCGTGGCTGCCGGAGAAACGCAGCTCGTCCGGCTTGAACAGGGCGAGGTCTGCTTGGAAACCCGGAGCCAACTGGCCGATATCAGACCGGCCCAGAACCGCAGCCGACCCACGCGTGGCCCACCCCAGTGCACGTTCCACGGGAACGGATGCGCCATACCGCAAGCGCTGCAAATACAGGGCCTGCCTGGCTTCAAGGATCATGTTGGAAGCGTCATTGGACGCCGAACCATCCACTCCCAGCCCCACGGGAACACCCGCAGCCTCGAGTTCCAGGACCCGCGCGGTGCCGGATGCCAGGCGCATGTTCGACGTCGGGCAGTGGGACACCGCTGTTCCGGCAGCACCCAACCGCGCAATTTCTTCGTCGTTGAAGTGGATGCCGTGACCCAGCCAGGTACGTGAACCCAACCAGCCCACGGACTCCAGGTAATCCACGGTCCGCAGCCCAAACATGGACTGGCAGAAGTCTTCCTCGTCGATCGTTTCGGCAAGGTGAGTGTGGAGCCGGACGTCGAACCGTTCAGCCATGGCAGCGCTTTCGGCCATGATTTCCTTGGTCACCGAGAAGGGTGAACACGGGGCAAGGGCGATTTGCACAACAGCGCCATCACCGGTCTCGTGATACTTGCGAATCAGCCGTTCGCTGTCCGCAAGGATCGCCTCAGGTGACTGGACCGTGGTCCTGGGCGGCAGCCCGCCGTCGTCCTCTCCCAAGGTCATGGAGCCGCGGGTCAGCGTGGCCCGCATTCCCATGGCCCGGACTGCGGCCACTTCGATGTCGATTGCGTCTTCCATGCCGTTGGGGAAGAGGTAGTGGTGGTCGGCGGCGGTGGTGCAGCCCGAAAGCAGCAATTCCGCCAGCGCAACCTGCACAGCGAGCTCGAGGCTTCGAGGCGTCAACCGGGCCCACACGGGGTACAGGTTCTGCAGCCAGGGGAACAGGGGCGCGTTGGCCACGGGACCCCAGGCGCGGGTGAGGGTTTGGTAGAAGTGGTGGTGCGTGTTGATGAGCCCGGGCAGCACCACGTGGGCGGAGGCATCGAAGACGGTGCAGGGCGCGGACGGCTGCCCGCCCGAAGGCACCAGCTCAATGATGGTGCCAGCGTCTGAGACCACCAGGCCGCCGCCGGCGTCGTGGTCATTTGCGGTGAAGATACCCAGCGGGTTCTTGATCCAAAGAGGGGTCATTACAGGTTCCTTGTCTGGTCGGCATGTATGCGTTCCAGCTCAGTTAGGCCCTGTCTGCTGATCCAGGTTGCCGGACCGTCAGAACGCGGCCCAGTCCGAAAAGCGTAAAATGCTCGACGACGGCAGTCAACGCTTGCGGGCGGGCTGCGGTCATATTTGGGCACCAGGACCGCAGAGTAAGTTATTTCGCATGACGAAATTAAGTTTTCAAAAAACTATGGCGCGGCTCACAAACCTGGTGCTACGCTCTAACTGCCAAAGGCGGGCACCCGGACCTCGGGAAGCTATCTACCAGGCGCAACTTAACCTTCATCGCACATGCTGAAGCCTGGTAACCAAGCTATCTGGAGCTCATCTCTGTAGCGCCCCCAAACAGGTCACCTGGCTTCCTCAGCACTAAGGAAGTCGCAACATGAGTACAACCGTCACGGCCGAGCAATTCCTGGCCACATCCATTGAGCTGGCAACAGCCAATGTCCTCAACAGTGGGGGCCCCTTCGGCGCCGTCATTGTCACCGCGGACGGACGAGCCTTCGAAGGCGTCAACCGCGTCACCGCCACGAACGATCCCACCGCACACGCAGAAGTCACGGCAATCCGCAACGCCTGCCGCGAACTGGGAACCTTCGATCTCAGCGGAGCAACCCTCTACACCAGCTGCGAGCCATGCCCCATGTGCCTGGCCTCCGCACTCTGGGCACGCGTGGACCGCGTGTTCTTTGCCGCAGACCGTCACGACGCCGCATCCGTTGGCTTCGATGACGCAGTCTTCTACGAATACTTCGAGAACGACAACCGGGACGCGCTGATGCCGGTAGCCAAACTGGAACTGGGCGACCCCCAGGCTCCGGAGGCCCTCCAGCCGTTCACCACATGGAACACGCTTGATTCCAGGATTGACTACTAGGGCCCGGTGGCTGACATGACAATCCTGGACAATTCAGCTGAGAAGCAGGCTGCACTCTTTCCCCAGGGAGATGGCGCAGAGCCCACAGCTGCAAAGCACACGGCAACCGGCCTGGCGGATGGCAACAAGAAGCCTCCGGTGTCGAACTCCTTCCTGGATAAGTTCTTCCAGATCTCCAAGCGTGGCTCCACGTTGGCCCGCGAATTCCGCGGCGGCTTGGTCACCTTCTTCACCATGGCGTACATCGTCATCCTCAATCCGCTCATCCTGGGTGGTTTCTCGGCAGACAACGCCCCTGTGGACGTTGCCGGGGGGTGGCTGTCGGCTGCGCAAGTAGGCGCCGTCACCGGCCTGACTGCCGGCGTCATGACCATCGTTTTCGGATTGGTGGCCAACCTGCCGTTCGGCCTTGCCGCCGGCCTGGGCATCAACTCGTTCCTCGCCGTCGCGGTCATTCAGGAAGTCACGTGGCCCGAAGCCATGGGCCTGGTGGTTATCAACGGCATCCTGATCGTCATCTTCGGTGCCACCGGAGCCCGGACGGCGATCTTCAAGGCAGTCCCCAAGGAGCTCAAGGCCGCCATCACCGTTGGCATCGGCCTGTTCATTGCCTTCATTGGCTTCGTGGACTCCGGCTTTGTCCGCGCCACCACAGGCGGACCGCCGGTTCAGCTGGGGGACAACGGCTCCATCACGTCCATCCCCACCCTCGTCTTCATTGTTGGACTGCTGACCATGGGCATCCTCGTGGCACGCAAAATCCAGGGCGGCCTGCTGATCGGCATCGTCGCCACCACTGTCCTCGCCGCTGTAGCCGAGGCCGTGTTCCGGATTGGTCCCGGAAGCGCCCAGAACCCCGGCGGCTGGCACCTGAATGTCCCCATCCTGTCCAGCCAGCTGGTTTCGGTCCCGGATCTGAGCCTGGTAGGCCAGTTCGATCTGTTCGGCTCCTTCGCCAGGATCGGCGGATTGGCGGCCACCATGTTGGTCTTCACTTTGGTGTTCACCAACTTCTTCGACGCCATGGGCACCATGACGGGCCTGGCCAAGAGCGCTGGCGTGGCACACAAGGACGGTACGTTCCCCAAGCTGAAGTCGGCCTTCATTGTTGAAGGCATGGGCGCAGTGGTGGGCGGCGCAACGTCCGGTTCGTCCAACACCGTGTACATCGACTCGGCGGCGGGCATCGGCGAAGGCGCACGCACCGGCCTGGCCTCAGTGGTCACCGGCTTGCTGTTCCTGGGTTCCATGTTCTTCACACCGCTCACCTCCGTGGTTCCGCTGGAAGTTGCAGCTGCAGCCCTGGTGGTAGTGGGTGCCATGATGATGGCCCAGATCCGGGAGATCAAGTTCACCAAGTTCTCCATCGCACTCCCGGCGTTCCTGACCATCGTGACCATGCCCCTGACGTACTCCATCGCCAACGGCATCGGTGTCGGCTTCATCTCCTTCGCCGTCATTAGCGCGGCGTCGGGCAAGGCCAAGAAGGTCCACCCGCTGATGTGGGTTGTCACGGCGGGCTTCATCATCTACTTCGCCCGGGGCCCCATCAACGCCCTGATGGGCGTCTAACCAGGAGCCGCACCCCGCGCCGGCGGGCACCATTCCGGCACTCTGATCGACGGTCCGCCGGTACCCACCGCACGAATAGGCGTCCGCCGTCGTGGTCCTTCCCGCCTTTACGGACTGGAAAAGGCACGACGGCGGGCGGCGGCTGGTTACCGCGCGCTCCGTCAGGGAACGGGGGCAGGGAGATGAAGCCCTTGCCCCCGTTCCTATGAACTCTTGCTGATTGAACTTTTGCTGATTACCTGCGACTACCCCTCAACATCCTCTGTCAATGAGAATATGAGGCAAGATCGCGCACTGCTCCGGACGGGCCACCCCGCCGGGACACCTGGAATAAGGATGTGTTGCCATGCTGGATCTGATGCCTTCACTGGGCAGCTGGCGGCCTGCGGTCTCCGGCCAATTGTGTGCTGTGGCCACGATCGTAGGGACCGGCGGCTCCGTGCCGAGGCCCCTGGGGACTTCCATGATGGTCTCCGAAGACGGCGAAATCCTGGGCAACTTGTCCGGAGGTTGCGTGGAAGGCGCCGTGGTGGAGGCGGCCTTGGAAGCAATGCGCGACGGCGGCCCTCGCCTTGAGTCTTTTGGCTACAGTTCCGAGGACGCGTTCGCCGTTGGACTCACCTGTGGAGGGGAACTGGAAGTCCACATCCAGCCGCTCATGGCTGGATCGCCCGAACTTTCCGTGTTTGCTGAAGCGAAGCGTCCAGCGGCCCTGATCCGCCGGCTCGATGCTGATGGCGGAGTCATGGTGGTCCATGATCCTGTCCGGTTCCGCGCCATGGAATCCGAGGAACTCGCCAAATTGCTGGGCGACCACCCCTCCACACTTTTCGCCGCTGCTGCCCAGCTGGAGCCGCTGCTCCAAGGCGGCCGTGCCGGCCTGGTTCGCTTGGCACCGCCGGAGGGGTGCATCGATGGCTGGATGACCACCGAAAGGCTGGCCATGCCTCCACAGGAAGAAGCCCAGCCGGAGCCCATCACGCTGTTTGTCGAAAGCCGTTTGCCGGCAGCACGGATGCTCATCTTCGGTGCCAACGACTTCAGCGCAGCCCTTCTGCCTGCCGGGCAGCTCCTCGGCTACAACGTCACCCTTTGCGACGCCCGGCCTGCCTTCTCGACGCAGAGCCGCTTTGCAGCAGCAGAGCAGGTGGTCACCGAGTGGCCGCACCGCTACCTCGAATCGGAGGCAGCGGCAGGACGCATCGATGCCCGCACGGTGGTGTGCATCCTGACCCACGACCCCAAGTTCGATGTCCCTTTGCTCCAAAGTGCCCTCCGGTTGAGGCTGGCATATGTTGGGGCAATGGGCTCGCGGCGCAGCCACCGCCAACGGATCGACGCCTTGCTTGAGGCAGGCACGCCGTTGGAGTCCCTGGAACGGCTGCACTCGCCCATCGGCCTGAACCTCGGCGCCGTGACTCCTGCCGAAGTCGCCGTGTCCATCACGGCAGAAATCATCGCCCACCGCGGTGCCGGCGGACAAACCAGCACCCCCGGGTTTCCTTCCCTCAGGGACAGCACCGGCCCGATTCATCCAGCACCTCAACACCTCACTCAGGAGGACCCATGGACATGAACACGATCGAGGCCGTGGTCCCCACCACGGACCCGGCACAGTGGCGCGACGGCGACGCCTGGCTCGCCGGAGGAACGGTCCTCTTCTCCTACGGCAGCAACGTCCTGAAGCGGCTCCTTGACCTCGGCCAAGCAGAATGGCCCACTATCACTTTCACTGACCAGGGCGTCGAACTGGCCGCCACCTGCACTGTCGCGGAGCTCTACGCCCTGCCGCTGGCCGCGGAAGCAGCCAACCGTGAATGGCCCGGACTGGCACTGATCCGCCCGTGCTGCGACTCGTTCGTGGCCTCGTTCAAGATCTGGAACATGTCCACCGTGGGTGGCAACATTTGCACCGGCCTGCCGGCGGGGCCAATGACCTCACTCTGCGCAGGCCTGGACGGCGTCGCCACCATCCTCAGCCCGGACGGCAGCAGCCGGGATGTTCCGGTGGCGGATGTCGTCACCGGGGATATGCAGACTCTCCTGGCACCGGGGGAACTGCTCCGCAGCATCCATCTTCCCGCGTCCGCATTGTCCGCCCGCGTCGCTTTCCGGCGTTTATCGCTTAGCAACCTTGGCCGTTCCGGTGTGCTCCTGATCGGGCGGCTCGATCCCGACGGCGCCCTGGTCATCACCGTCACCGCGTCCACTAAACGGCCTGTGCAACTGAGGTTCCCCGCAGGTCAGGTTCCTGACGCCGGGACGCTGGCTGACGCCGTCGGCGATTCCATTCCGTGGCCGCTGTACCACGACGACATCCACGGGCTCCCTGCCTGGCGGCGGGACATGACGTTCAAGCTTGCCGAGGAGATCAGGGCGGAGCTGCTGGGCGAGTCCATGAGCGTGTCCGGTGATTTTTGGCCGCCGCATAACACCTCGCCCCAGCTGTCCACCCAGCCCACCACATCAAGCACCCAGCAGAAGGAGGCCCCGAATGGCAATTGAGATCAACGGAACTGCCTCGCAGGCCACCCCCCGCCCCGGCCAGTGCTTGCGCACGTTCCTCCGCGAAGAGGGCAATTTTGGCGTCAAGAAAGGCTGCGACGGCGGTGACTGCGGTGCGTGCACCGTGCACGTTGACGGCATGCCCGTCCACAGCTGCATTTACCCTGCTGTCCGTGCCGAGGGCAAAGCGGTCACCACCATCGAGGGCCTCGCCTCCGCTGATGGGCTGCACCCTGTGCAGGAGCAGTTCCTGGAGGCCCAGGGGTTCCAGTGCGGTTTCTGCACCGCCGGCATGATGATGACCGCTGCAACGTTCGACGACGAGCAGCGCGCCAACCTGCCCCGCAACCTCAAGGGCAATCTGTGCCGCTGCACCGGCTACCGCTCCATCGCGGACGCGGTCTGTGGCCACGGCAGCGATCACCAGCACGACGCCGGTGCGGACGTTTCGGGGGCCCAGACAGTTTCGGGGGCGCATTCCGTGTCGGGTACTCAGCCGCCAGTCGCTGTAGAAGCGACGCCGGGCCAGCTCGGCGACAACGTTCCGGCACCCGCCGGCCAGGCGATCGTCACCGGAACTGCCCGTTACACCCTTGATGTTCCGGCTGAGCAACTTCCGGGCTTGCTGCACATGAAGTTGCTGCGTTCGCCGCACCCGCATGCCCGGATCGTGTCCATCGACAAAGCGCCTGCTCTGGCAGTTCCCGGCGTCGTGGCGGTCTTCACTTATGAGGATGCTCCGCAGCTTCTGTTCTCCACAGCCCAACACGAGAATTACACGGACGACCCCGACGACACCCGTGTGCTGGACAACGTGGTGCGGTTCATCGGGCAACGGGTTGCAGCGGTGGTGGCTGAGTCCGTGGGCGCAGCCGAGGCTGGTGCGCGGGCCTTGGAAGTGCAGTACGAACTCCTGGAACCGGTGTTCACTCCGCAGGAAGCCATCCTCCCCGGCGCCCCGGCGATTCACGGTGAAAAGGACGGCGTCTTCTCCCGGATTTCCCGCCCGCATCACAACGTAGTGGCCGAGGTCCACGCCGAACTGGGTAGCGTGGCCGACGGCTTCGCGGCTGCCGACTTTATCCACGAGCACACCTACAAGACGCAGCGGGTCCAGCACGTGGCCATGGAAACCCACGCGTCCATTGCCTGGCTTGATGAGGATGGCCGCTTGATGATCCGGTCCTCCACGCAGGTTCCCTTCCTGGTGAAGAGGACCCTGAGCCGGGTGTTCAACCTGGCGCCGGAGACCATCCGCGTAGTTGCCGGCAGGGTTGGCGGCGGATTCGGCGGAAAACAGGAAGTCCTCACTGAGGATCTTGTAGCCCTCGCGGCCCTGGCCCTTCGCAGGCCGGTGCAGTTGGAGTTCACCCGCACGGAGCAGTTCACGTCAACCACCACCCGGCACCCCTTCACCATCAAGCTCAAGGCCGGCGCCAGCCGCGATGGGTATCTCACAGCGCTCCAGCTGGACGTCCTTACCAACACCGGCGCCTACGGAAACCACGCTCCCGGTGTGATGTTCCACGGCTGTGGAGAATCGCTGGCCGTCTACAAGTGTGTGAACAAGAAGGTTGACGCCCACGCGGTCTACACCAACACCGTCCCAGCAGGTGCTTTCAGGGGCTATGGGTTGAGCCAGATGATCTTCGCGATCGAGTCGGCCATTGACGAACTCGCCATCGGCATCGGCATGGATCCGCTCGAGTTCCGGCTCAAGAACATGGTTCGGCCCGGCGATCACATGCTCTCCACAACACCCGAGCCCGAGGAAGACGTCCACTACGGCAGCTACGGCCTGGACCAGTGCGTGGCGTTGGTCCGGGACGCGCTGGACCGTGGCAAGGAACGCTACCGCGCCGCGGGCTTGGATGATCTGGGGCCGGACTGGGTGGTGGGGGAGGGCTCGGCCTTGTCCATGATCGACACCGTCCCGCCCCGCGGCCACTTCGCCCACACCCGGGTGAGCCTGGAAGCGGACGGAAGGTTCGCCGTCGACGTCGGTACTGCCGAATTCGGGAACGGCACCACAACTGTTCATGCGCAACTGGCTGCCACCGCGCTGGCCACGACCGCGTCCAAAGTGACCGTGCGTCAGTCGGATACCGACCTCGTGGAGCACGACACCGGTGCGTTCGGTTCAGCCGGAACCGTGGTGGCCGGGAAGGCGACGCTCGGGGCGGCGCTGGAACTTGCCACCCGGATCCAGACGGTTGCCGCTTCGCTGACCGGAGCGGCCTTGACGGATTGCCGTTTGGTGGATGGCGCCGTTGAATGCGGCGATCGGGTGTTGTCTCTGACGGAAATCGTTGACGCCGCCCGGTTGCAGGGCGTTCGACTCGCCACGGACGGCAACTGGGGAGGGACGCCGCGATCGGTCGCGTTCAACGTCCATGGCTTCAGGGTTGCTGTTAACACGGGAACCGGTGAGCTGCGGATCCTGCAAAGCGTCCAGGCCGCCGATGCCGGTGTTGTGGTGAATCCGCGGCAGTGCCGCGGCCAGATCGAGGGCGGCATTGCGCAGGCGCTCGGCGCGGTGCTGTACGAGGAAGTGAAAGTGGACGACGCCGGACGCGTCACCACGGACATCCTGCGGCAATATCACATTCCGTCGTTCGCGGACGTGCCCCGGAGCGAGGTCTACTTCGCAACCACTAACGACTCCACCGGCCCTCTGGGTGCAAAGTCCATGAGTGAGAGCCCGTTCAACCCCGTGGCACCCGCGCTGGCCAACGCGATTCGCAACGCAACGGGGATCCGCTTCGGCGAGCTGCCCATTGCGCGGGACAAGATCTACCTTGCGCTCCGCGACCGCACCCTCATCCCCAACTGACTCGCATTAGTGGTTGTTCCCAGCCTTGGGAACAACCACTTATGCCAGCTACTTGGGGGAGACGGTGAGCTCCATGAACACGCTGTTGGGATCCAGGGTGTAGTCCCCGAACGGCGGGCACTCCGTAAATCCGTGCCGGGCATATAGCCTGCGGGCAGGAGCAAAGTAGTCTTCCGTTCCTGTCTCCAGGCTCACGCGCTCGTAGCCCCGCCGGGCCGCCTCGGCCACAATGTGCTCAAGCATCAGCGTGGCCACACCACGTCCGCGGGCTCTGGCGGTGGTGCGCATGGACTTGATCTCGGCATGCCCGGCGGACAGCATCTTCAACGCCCCACATCCCAGCAGAACCCGGTCCTCGCGTGCAGTCCAGAACGTGATCGACTCGTGCGACAACGCCGAATGGTCCAGGGCATGAACACTCTCCGCAGGGGAGGTGGCGAACATATCGGCCAAGTGCTCGCTCAGGAGCTGATGGACATCAGGGCGCGCGAGATCATCAGTTTCGATGCGGATCATGCCCCTAACTTACCCGCCTCTACCCGTCCAAAAGATGCAGTTGATCCTTGGTGTCCAGGTCTTCGCCGGAGCAGAGGTCGCTGCAGTCCACCAAGTCCACCAGGCCGGGATGCGCCTTGAGGAAGGAGCGCGCACCCGTGTCACCATTCGCGGCTGCGGCCGCTTCGGAGCGAAGTCCGACGTCGATAATCACCGGGTGCCTGCGTTTCAGGTGGCCGTGCTCATCAGGGTATGCGGCTGCGGTGACCCGGCCGGGACGGTGGCTGCCCAGCAGCCTGCTCACCGCCGTCGGGGTTAACCCGGGCTGGTCCACCAGCGCCACCATGATGCTGTTGCCTGGCGTGGCCGCGTCAATGCCGGCGCGGAAGGAACCGGCCATTCCTTTGGCCCAGTTCTGGTTCTCCACCACCGTATGAGTGCCCAAATCGGTGCTCCGCCGGACGTGGTCGGCCTCCGCGCCGAGCACCACCACAACTTCGCGGCAGCCGCCGTCGAACAGGGTGTCGGCCAAGACTTCCACCAAAGTCCTGCCCCGGAAGGGGAGCAGCGCCTTGGGGCCACGGCCCAGCCGTGTTCCGGCGCCTGCAGCGAGGAGCACGCCCGTGGTGGGGGCCGTGCCGGTGTCAGTCATATCCTCACGATACGCGCGGCGGTCCATGCGGTCTCTAGCTCCTAGGGGTTGTTTCCAAGAGATCTACCAAAATCGGTTGTAGATTACCGATCAGTAGGGCTTTTGGTCGCCAGAAATGGCCGATATGGTCTTTGAGGGAGTTATGAAGTCAGCTCGGTACGCAATGTCGCGTGAAAGAACAGGGGAACATGGCTGGCAGTTTTGAAATTCTCAAGGCAGGAACCAACTCATTCCGGTTCCGGCTGACCGCGGAGGATGGAACGGTTGTGGCAGTGTCGCCACAGTTCCCGAATCTGAAAGCTGTAGTGGCTGGTATCAACGCAGTTCGCGAGAACGCGGCAACCGGCTTCGTGGTTGATAGAAGGAACCTGGGCACCTGAGCCCGTTTCCGCAAAACCCGTTCAACCACAAATTGGCGGCAGTGTTCTTCACGAACACTGCCGCCAATTGTGTTGTGCGGGCTGTTTAGGCGTCGCCGCCTGCTCCGCCGGTAGTACCGGCGTTCACGTCCAGCAACTTGTAGCGGTCAATGGCGTACGACGGCGCGCCCTCCTCTACCTCGCCCCTCGCCGCCAGCAACTGGAGGGTTTTGGCGACGA